>NZ_JBICCO010000001.1:0-242112 GCF_043119405.1 Achromobacter sp. 413638 | reverse complement strand
GCTCGAAGAGGCGGGGGTTGCGGCAGCCGGTGCCGGGGCGGCCGGCGCTGCGGCCGGGGCCACGCCCTGTTCGGCCAGCGCGCGCTCGATGGCGGAGGCGTCCTCGCCGTCGGCCAGCAGCACGCCCAGCACGGTGTTCACCGGCACCGACGAGGCGCCGGCGGCGACGACGATGCGGCCGAGCACGCCGGCGTGTTCGGCGTTGATCTCGACGATGGCCTTCTCGGTCTCGATTTCGGCCAGCGCGTCGCCGACGGCGACCGTGTCGCCTTCCTGCTTGAGCCACTGGTGCAGATTGCCGCCCGAGGTGTCGGCGGCCACGGAGGGAAGCTTGATGAGGTATGCCACGTTGATGTCCTATTCAGCGGCGGCGGCCGTGTCGGGCTGGAGGTCGGGTCGGTAGGCGGCGGGGTCGTCGTACTCCACCAGCTCCAGCACGTTGCCTTCGGGATCGCGGAAGAACGCCAGCCAGGTGCCGGGGCGCACTTCCATCGGCGCGGGCGCGCTGTCGAACGTCACGCCCCGCGCTTGCAGCTGGCGCACCACGCCGGGCAGGTCGCGCACGATGAAGGTGAGGTAGGTGGCGCCCTGGCGGTCCAGGATGGCGCCGGCGGCCGGGCGCGGCTGGGGCGCCACGGCGGGCTGCAGCAGCTTGACGCGCTCGCCGTAGCTGGTCTGCAGCCGCGCCACGTCGTAGCCGGCCGAGGTCAGGCCGGTGGCGGCCGCCTTGTCGGCGGGCACGCTCACGCGGTTGACCAGCGCCAGGCCCAGCACGCCGGTGTAGAAGGCCAGCATCCCGTCCAGGTCGGCGCAGCAGATGCCGACTTCCATCGGCACCGTCATGCGCAGGCGGGCCTGTTCGGGCGCGTTCATGCCTGCTCTCCCAGGTCGGCCAGCACGTCGGCCAGGCCGGCCATGACTTCCTCGGTGTCGGCGAAGGCGGCGCGTTCCAGCACCTTGGAGATGCTGGGCGAGGCCTCGCCGCCCGTGACGCGCTTGACGGGCTGGTCCAGCCAGTCGAACCAGCGGCGCTGGATCTCGTCGGCCAGCATGGCGCCGTAGGACGTGCCGCGCGCGCCCTGTTCGACGATCAGCACGTTGTTGGTCTTCTTGATGCTCTCGCCGATGGTGTCCCAGTCCAGGCTGGCGCGGTCCAGCGTGCGCAGGTCGATGATCTCGGCGTCCACGCCGGCGGCCTCGGCGGCCTTGAGCGCGCGGCTGACCATGGACAGGTAGGTCAGGATGGTGACCTTGCCGCCCTGGCGGCGCACCTGCGCCTTGCCGAAGGGGATGGCGTAGTCCAGGTCGCCCGCGGGCACCTCGCCCGACGAACCGTACAGGTCCACGTGCTCGATCACCAGCACCGGATCCTTGGAGGCCAGCGCGGTGTTCATCAGGCCGACGTAGTCGTAGGGCGTGGACGGGGCCACGATGCGCCAGCCGGGCGCGGTGGCGAAGATGCCGGCCGGGTCCATCGAGTGCTGCGAGCCATAGCCCGTGCCCATCGCGACCTTGGTGCGCAGCACGAAGGGCACGTCGATGTCGCCGCCGAACATGTGGCGGGCCTTGCCGATCTGGTTGAAGACCTGGTCGGCCGCGACCCACATGAAGTCGGGGTACATGAACTCGACGATCGGACGGTAGCGGCCGTCCATGGCCAGGCCGCCGCCCAGGCCGGCGAAGGCGTTCTCGGAGATCGGGGTGCCCAGCACGCGGTCCGGATACTTGTCCTTCAGGCCGCGCGTGGCGCCGTTGGTGCCGCCCTTCAGGCGGTGCACGTCCTCGCCCAGCACCACCACGCCGGGATCGGTTTCCATGCGGCGGTCCAGCACGTCGGCGACGGCGTCGACGAACTTGCGCTCGACCCGCTCGCCGGCGTGTTCCGAGGCTTCCTGGTAGCGCAGGCCGGCCAGTTCCGAGCCGTCGCTGCGCAGGCCCACATCGCGGAAGTCCGGGCTGGGCCACAGGTCGGCGCGCACGCGGCGCTTGCCGCCGTCGGCGGCCTCGGTCAGGCGGCCGGCCACGTCCTTCATCACGTCCTTGCAGCGCTGGCGCAGGGCGTCGACTTCGGCCTGGGTGATCAGCTTGCGGCCGATCATCTCGGCGGCGACCTTGTCCAGCGGGTCGCGGCGGCGCCATTGCGCTTCCTCGTCCTTGCTGCGGTAGCCGAAGGCGCTGCCGGGGAAGGGGCCGTTCTGGTGGAAGTAGCGGTACACGTCCACTTCGACGATGGTAGGACCCTTGCCGGCGCGCATGTGCGCCACGGCTTCCGACATGGCCAGGTACACGGCCAGCGGATCCATGCCGTCCACCTGCCACGACGGGATGTTGAAGGCCAGGCCGCGCGCCGACAGGCGCGGTTCGGCGGTGGATTCCTCGACCGTGGTGGACACCGCGTAGCGGTTGTTCTCGATGAAGAAGCACAGCGGCGTCTTCCAGGCCGCGGTCAGGTTCATGGTTTCCAGCACCGAGCCGATGTTGACCGCGCCATCGCCGAAGTAGGTCACGGCCACGCGGTCGGTGCCGGCGTGCTTGTGCGCCCAGCCCGCGCCGGCGGCCAGCGGCACGCCGCCGCCGACGATGGCGTTGGTGCCCAGCGCGCCGGCTTCGAGCCAGCGCAGGTGCATGGAGCCGCCACGGCCTCGGCAATAGCCTTGCGCCAGGCCCATGATCTCGGCCAGCGTGCGTTGCAGCACTTCGTCGACGGCGGCGTTGATCGGGTTGCGCGGGTCCAGCCCTTGCGGCGCGACGTGTTGCAGCGCCTTGGCCAGGAACTGGTGGTGGCCTCGGTGCGAGCCGTTGATCTGGTCGCCGGCGCCCAGCGCCAGCACCGAGCCGACCGCGCCGCCTTCCTGGCCCACGGACGAGTGCGCCGGGCCGTGCACCAGGCCTTCGGCGGCCAGTTCCAGCACCGCTTCCTCGAAGGCGCGGATCCAGTGCAGCTGCGTCAGCATGTTGGACAGCAGCGCCGGATCGGCCTGTTGCCAGTCCTTGGCGTCGACCGTCAGTTGGCGCCAGGGCGCTTGCGGCGCAAGCGGGTGATGGGTGGCCATGAGTGAATCTCCAGAAATGTCGGGCTTGATGCGTGTTAGAGGTAGCTGTAGCGGCTCCAGCCGCCGTCTGCCACCAGGGTGTGTCCGGTGATGTAGGCGGCCTGGCGCGAGGCCAGGAACACCGCCAGGTCGGCCATTTCGGCCGGCTGCGCCAGGCGCCGCAGCGGCGTGCGCTGCTTCAGCCGTTCGGGGTCGAGGCGGCCGCGCGCGGCCAGGTCGCGCACCAGATCGGTCTCGACGTAGCCGGGCGCCAGCGCGTTCACGCGCACGCCCAGCGGGCCCCATTCCACGGCCAGCGTCTCGGTCAGCAGCACCACCGCGCCCTTGGTGGCGCAGTAGGCCGCGCGGTCGGGCGCGGCCACCACGCCGTACATGGAGGCCAGGTTGATGATGCAGCCGGCGCCGGCCGGCACCATGCGGCGGCCGGCGGCCTGGGCGCACAGGAACACGCCGGTCAGGTTGATGTCCACGGCGCGGCGCCATTCCTCGGCGCTGACTTCCAGCGTGGGTTTGTTGGCCGAGATGCCGGCGTTGTTGACCAGCACGTCGATGCGGCCCCAGGCCTGTTCGACCTGGGCGAAGGCGCGTTCGACCGCGTCGGCGTCGGTGACCGAGGCCTGGCAGGCCAGGGCCTCGCCGCCCTCGGCCTGCAGGCCGGCCACGGCGACGGCCAGCGCGGCCTCATCCATGTCCAGCAGGGCCACGCGCGCGCCCTGGCGCGCGAAGGCCTGGGCGGCGGCGTAGCCGATGCCCTTGGCGCCGCCGGTGATGACGACGGTCTGGCCGCGCAGGTCGGCGTACACGGTGTCGGGAGTCTGTTGCAAGATGATTGCCTATGAAGGTTGTGGGCGGCGGCTCAGACCGCCAGCCATTCCTGGACCACGTCCTGGCGCTGCTGCAGCTCGGCGGGCGGTCCTTCGAAAACGATGCGGCCGTGGCCCATCACGCTGACGCGGGTGGAGACCTTCAGCGCGATGGTCAGCTTCTGCTCGACCAGCACCACCGACACGCCGCGCTGGTGGATGTCGCGGATCACGTCGGCGATCACTTCCACGATCTTGGGCGCCAGGCCCTCGGTCGGCTCGTCGATCAGCATGACCTTGGGATTGCCCAGCAGCGAGCGACACATGGTCAGCATCTGCTGCTCGCCGCCCGACAGGTTGCCGGCGCGGGTGCCGCGCCGTTCCTTCAGGCGCGGGAAGTAGTCGAACATCTGCTCGACGGTCCAGAACGGCGCGTCGGCGCGGCGCGGCTGCTCGCCCATGCGCAGGTTCTCGTCCACCGTCAGGTTGGCGAAGACCTCGCGTTCCTCGGGCACGAAACCCAGACCGGCGCGGGCGATCTCGAAGGGGCGCTTGTTGGTGATGTCGCGCCCTTCGATGCGGATCTGCCCGCCGGTCACGTCCACCAGGCCCATGATGCTCTTCATGGTGGTGGAGCGGCCGGCGCCGTTGCGGCCCAGCAGGCTGATGACTTCGCCTCGGCCGATGGCCAGGTCGATGCCATGCAGGATGTGGCTCTTGCCGTAGTGGGCGTGCACGCCCCGAAGGCTGAGCAGTTCCCCGGTTTGCGCGCTCATCGCGTCGTCCTTCGCGCTGCGCGCGTTGTTGTTCCCCTTGGAGGCGGCGGGATGGGTGGCGTGCTGGCTCATACGGCTTCCTCCCCGAGATAGGCCTCGCGCACGCGGGCGTCGCCACGGATCTCGGCGGGCGTGCCGGTGGCCAGGATCTCGCCGTACACCAGCACGCTGATGCGGTCGGCCAGCGAGAACACCACCTGCATGTCGTGCTCGACGATCAGCAGCGTGCAGTCGCGCGTCACGTCCTTGATCAGCTCGACCGTGTAGTCCACTTCATGCTGCGACATGCCGGCCATGGGCTCGTCCAGCAGGATCACGCGCGGCCGCGAGGCCAGCGTCATGCCGATTTCCAGCGAGCGCTGTTCCGAATAGTTCAGGTCGCCGGCCGCCACGTGCTGGCGCGGTGCCAGCCGCACCTTTTCCAGCAGGCGGTCCACGTCTTCGTTGACGGCGCGGTTGCGCGCGATGGGACGCCAGAAGGTGTAGACTAGGCCGTGCATGCGCAGCACCGCCAGCCGCAGGTTCTCGCGCACCGACAGGCGCGGGAACACATTGGTGATCTGGAACGAGCGCGCCAGGCCCAGGCGGTTGATGCGCTCGGGCGCCAGGCCGCCGATGGCGCGCGATTGCAGGCTGATGTCGCCGGACGTCGGCGCGAACGAGCCCGACATCAGGTGAAACAGCGTGGACTTGCCGGCGCCGTTGGGGCCGATGACCGCGTGGCGTTCGCCGGCGCGCACCGCCAGGTTCACGCCGCGGATGATCTGCGCGTCGCCGAAGGACTTGCGCACGTCGGTGAGGGTGAGGATGTCGTGGTTCATTGCGCCGTCTCCAGGGCGGGGGCGGCCGGGTCGCCGTCGCGCCACAGCGCCAGCGCCCAGCGGCAGGCCACGAGGCCCGCGGCCAGCAGCGCCAGCGGAATCAGCCAGGTCGACAGCGCCAGCGGCGCCCAGTCGCGGCCGAACAGGGAAATGGCCGGCCAGCCGGCGTCGGGGTTCAGGGCCAGCAGCGAGCGGTAGTCGCGGGCGAACATGCGTTGCAGCAGTTCCACCGTGAAGACCGTGCCGGCCGTCAGCAGCAGGCCGCCGGCCGTCGATACGGCGGCGCGCGGCAGCCAGTCGGCCAGGCCGCGCTCGCGCAGCGAGCGGGCGGCGCGCTGCACCAGGCCGACCAGGCCGTCCGGCACGAACAGCATCACCAGCACGAACAGGATGCCCTGATACAGCAGCCACGAGCGGGTGATGTCGGCCAGCGTCTGCGACAGGAAGGTCAGGATGGACGCGCCCAGCACCGGACCCAGGAAGGCGTTGACGCCGCCGATGTAGGCGAACAGCACTGCGTCGGTGGACAGCTTGACGTCGAACAGCACGTAGTTGCCGGCCTCGATGTTCAGCGCCTGCAGGCCGCCGGCGATGCCGGCGAACATGGCGGACAGCGCGAACACCAGCGTCTTGAGCGTGTGCGGACGGTAGCCCAGGTAGCGCAGGCGGTGCGCGTTCTCGCGCAGGCCCAGCGTGAGCCGGCCCAGCGGCGTGCGGGTCAGGCCGTACAGCGCGGCCAGCGACACCAGCACCCAGGCCAGCACCAGGAAATAGACCTCGATGTCCGAGCCGAACGAGAAGCCCCAGGCCGGCATGCGCATGGCCGACAGGCCGGCCTCGCCGCCGAACACGCCCTTCAGGTGCGGCGCCAGCGCGTGCAGCAGCTCGGCCAGGGCCAGCGTGATCATCGAGAAATACACGCCCGACCGCATGGTGGCGAACCAGCCCGCGACCAGCCCGAACAGCAGGCCGGCCACGCCGCCGACCAGCGGCATCAGCGGCGTGGGCAGCAGCCCGGCGCCGCCCAGCGCGTTCATGGCATGAATGGTGGCGAAGGTGCCGACGCCGAAGTAGGCGGCGTGGCCGAAGGACAGCATGCCGCCCTGGCCGGCCAGCAGGTTGAAGGCGCAGGCGAACAGCGCGGCGATCAGCATCTGCACCGCGGCCACCAGCTGGCCCGGGGGCAGCAGCCAGGGCAGCGCGCACAGCGCGGCCACGCACAGGATCAGCAGCAGCGCGCCCGAGGCGCGGCGGGCATGGGTAGTCGATTGGCTCATGCCTGTTCTCCCTTCAGGCCCGAAGGCTTGACCAGCAGCACCACCAGCATCAGCAGGAAGGGCAGGGTCGCCGCCAGGCTGGATATCTTCACCGTCATCAATCCGCCCACGCTCTCGGCCCACTCGCCGGCGCCGAACAGGCCGAACAGCGTGGCCAGGCTGGCGTCGATGCCGACCGAGAATGAGCTGATCAGGCCGATCAGCAGCGAGGCGATCATGGCGCCGCCGAGCGAGCCCAGCCCGCCCACGACCACCACCACGAACACCAGCACGCCCAGTTCCAGCGCCATGTTGGGGTTGGTGGTGTAGAAGGCGCCGGCCACCGCGCCGGCCAGGCCGGCCATGGCCGCGCCCACGCCGAACACGCTCATGAACACCAGTGGCACGTTGTGGCCCAGCGCCTCGGCCATGCGCGGACGATAGATGGCCGAGCGCACCACGATGCCGACGCGGGTGCGCGACAGCAGCAGGTAGATCACGCCGAACATGACCAGCGACACGCCGCCCATCAGCAGGCGGTAGAAGGGGTAGTCGGCGTCGAACACGCGGAAGGCCGCGAAGTTCAGGAACTGCGGCACGCGGTAGTCGACCGGGAAGTCGCCGTAGAACAGCTTGACCAGCTCGGCCACGATGAAGGCCAGGCCGAAAGTGACCAGCAATTCCTGCGCGTGGCCGAACTTGTGCACGCGGCGCAGGAAGTAGCGCTCCACCGCCATGCCCAGCGCGCCCGAGATCACGGTGGCCAGCGCTAGCGCGGCCCAGAAGCCCGTGACCGGGGTCAAGGTATAGGCGGCATAGGCGCCTATCATGTAGAACGAAGCGTGCGCGAAGTTCAGCACGCCCATCATCCCGAAAATCAGTGTCAGGCCTGCCGACACCATGAACAGCAGCAGGCCGTAAATCACGCCGTTCAACAGCGAGACGGTAAAGTATTCCATGTCCGCTCCATAAATCCTGCGCGCGGGCGCGATGCGCCGCGCGATCCATCGCGCCCTGTTGTGGCCGGCCCCGCGCCGGCGGGCGTTTTTTCCTGCGGGTCCACGGACGGGCCGCGAGCGCGGCCCGCCCCCAGCCGCATCAGTTCGGGCGGACCATCTTGCACGTGGATTGCACCGGCGCCGACACGTCGGCGGCGCTCAGCACCTTGACCGGCTCGAAGCCCATGTCGGTGTCGTCGGCCTTGTACTTGGCGTTCTTGCCGACCGTGGAAACCACCATCGGCAGCTGCACCTGGTGGTCCTCGGCGCGCATCGTGTAGGTGCCCAGCGGCGAGGTGTAGGTGACCTTCTCCAGCGCCTTGGCCAGTTCCGGCACCGACAGCTTGCCGTCCTGCGGCTTGACCTGCTTGAGCGCCTCGCCCAGGAAGGTGACGCCGATCACGGTCTGCGGTTCGGTGTAGCTGGGGTAGTGGCCGGTCTTGGCCTTGTAGTCCTCGGCGAACTTGGCGCCTTCCTCGCCGGCGGCCTCGATGTTGTACGGGTGGGCGATGTAGTGGCCCAGCGCGACTTCGCCGGCGTTGGCCAGGTTGCCCACCTGGTCCAGGAACACGGTGGCGAAGCGCACCTTCAGGCCGGCGGCCTGGGTGGCCTTCATCAGCAGCAGCAGGTCGTTGGACCAGTTGCCGGTGATGACGGTGTCGGGATTGGCCGAGCGGATGCGCGCGACATACGGCGCGAAGTCCTGGATCTTGTTGACCTCGTGCAGGGTCTTGCCGACCACTTCATAGCCGTACTGCTTGGCGAAGCGCTCGGTGGCGCCTTCCATGTCCTGGCCCCAGGAGTAGTTCTGGTTGATGGCGTAGACGCGCTTGCCCAGCGTGCCGTCGGCCGACATGACCGAGGTCAGCGCCTTGACGCGCAGGTCGGCGTTGGTGGCGAAGCGGAAATGGTAGAAGTGGCACTTCTGGCCGGTCAGTTCCAGCGCCTCGCCGCCCACGTTCAGGAACAGCACTTCCTTGCCCGGATTGCGCAGGTTGTGCTTGCGCACGTCTTCGGTCAGCTGGCCGGAGATCGCGGACGAGGAACCCTGCACCAGGATCTGCACGCCCTCGGCGGCGGCCGCGCGGAAGCGGTCGGACGCGCCCACCGGGCCGCCCTGGTTGTCGAACTCGACCAGTTCCAGCGGCTGGCCGTTCCAGCCGCCGGCGGCGTTGATGCGGTCCAGCTGGTACTTGACCGCGGCGCGGAAGATCAGGCCGGTCGAAGCCTGCGGGCCGGACAGCGTCTCGATCAGGCCGATCTTGACGGGCGCGGCCTGCGCCGAGGCGGCGATGCCGGCCAGGCACAGCAGGCCGGTGGTGAAAGCCAATTTCATGCGTGTCTCCTCCGTGGAACGGGAGTGTGGTGAATCCGTGGATCAAGCGAGCGCGCTGGCGGGGCGGACCCTAGCGCGGCTCCGGTATGCCCAGGTAGCGGGCAATCTCGGCGATCTGTCCTTCCAGCATGTGCAGGCCGGCGTGCGTGCGCAGGCCGCGCGCGGCGGCGGCGCGCAGCAGCGGCGTGTCGACGCGGCTCATCACGGCGTCGGCCACGACCGCGCCGGCGGGCAGCGCATCGAGGGGGAAGGGCAGGGGATCGGTGTCGGACAGGCCCAGCGAGGTGGCGTTGACGGCGATCTCGCAATCGGCGCCAGGCGCGGCGTCGGCCAGCTGGATGTCCAGCGCGGGATAGGCGGCCGACAGGCGCGCGGCGAATTCGCGGGCGCGTTCGGGGGAACGGTTGTACAGGTCCAGGCGGGCCGGGCCGGCGTCGGCCAGGGCACAGGCGATGGCCTTGCCCGCGCCGCCCAGGCCGGCCAGGTAGACGCGGCGGCCGGCGGGCTCATGGCCCTGGGCGCGCAGGCCGGCCACGAAGCCCAGCCCGTCGAAATTGCCGCCGGCCAGCTTGCCGTCGCGCAGGCGGATCGCGTTGACGGCGCCGATCAGGCGCGCGGCCGGCGTGATCTCGTCGCACAGGACGGCGGCCTGTTCCTTGTGGGGCACGGTGACGACCAGCCCGCCCAGGTTATGCAAGCCGCGCAGGCCGGCGAACAGCGCCGGCAGGCCGTCGGGCGAGACGTGGAAAGGGACCATGACGCCGTCGGCGCCGCGCTCGCGCAGCAGGGCGTTGAGCCGCTGCGGCGTCTTGACGTGCGCGATCGGGTCGGCCGCGATCGCGTATACGGTTGTGCTGCCGGTGATTTCCACCTGATTGTCCCCTGCCTGTCCTGCGGCTTGGCGCCGTGTTTTCTGATCCGCTTGCCTGTTCGCGCCAAGTGATTTACGCTTTCAAGCAAGTTGTCAGGCAACTTTATTAAGTTGTCCGATAAATCATAGGGCAAGCGTTTTTGCCGTGTCAAGCAGACGGAGACAAGATGATTTCATTCGAACAGCAGGTGATCGCCATCACGGGCGCGGGCAACGGCATCGGGCTGGCCACGGCCAGGCTGATGGCCGCGCACGGCGCGCGCCTGGCATTGACCGACATCGACGGCGCGCGCCTGGCGCAGGTGGCGGCCGAGCTGGATCCCGGCGGCGAGCGCGTGCGCGCCTACGCGCTGGACGTGTCGTCCTCTGCCGACTGTGACCGGGCGCTGGCCCAGGCCGCGCAGGACTTCGGCGGGCTGGACCACTTGGTGCACTGCGCCGGCATCTATCCGGAAAGCCTGGTGCGCGACACCACCGACCAGGGCTGGAAAAAGCTGATGGGCGTGAACCTGGACGGCACCTTCTACGTCTGCCGCGCCGCCGAGCGCCACCTGCGCGAGAACGGCTCCATCGTGCTGCTGACCTCGCTGGCGGCCCAGCGCGGCAGCTACGCGCACGCCGCCTATTCGGCGTCCAAGGGCGCGGTGCAGAGCTTCACCCGCAGCCTGGCGCTGGAGCTGGCGCCCAAGGTGCGCGTGAACGCGGTCGCGCCCGGCATCATCGCCACCTCCATGACCAACGACCTTATCGGCCAGAAGGGCGACCAGCTGCTGGCCAGCACGCCGCTGCGCCGCTTCGGCTCGGCCGAGGAGATCGCCGGCCCGATCGCCTTCCTGTGCTCGCCGCTGGCGGCCTTCGTGACCGGCGAGGTCATGCAGGTGAACGGGGGCATCTATATCGCGTAAAGTGCAGTGCGGCGGCGCCCGGCATCCCGGCAAACCCTATACTTTTCGCAGGCGTCCGCCGCAACAGAACGTCGAGACATTCCTATAAGCCCAAGGCGGCCGTCCCGCGAGCCGCCGAATCTTCACGTTTCCCTATGCAGCCCAGTCAAGATCAGGATTCCGCGCGCGCCGCGCCCCGCAGTTCGCTGTCCGCATCAGTGGCCGATGCCCTGGCCGAACAGATCCGCCAGGGCGCGCTCGCGCCCGGCGACCGCTTGCCCACCGAGAAGCAGCTGACCGAGATCTACGCCGTCAGCCGCGCCGTGGTGCGCGAGGCCCTGGCCCGCCTGAAGTCCGAGGGCTTGGTCACCTCGCAGCAAGGCAGCGGCGTGTTCGTGGACCCCAACTTCCAGAAGAACGCCTTCCGCATCGCCGCGCCCGCGCCGGGCGACAGCCAGGAGCTGGAACACATCCTGGAACTGATGCTGTCCATCGAGGTGACGGCGGCGCGCTACGCCGCGCAGCGCCGTGGCGACCAGGACCTGAAGAAGATGAAGCAGGCGCTGGTCGGCATGGAATACGCGCTGGTCAACGACAAGCTGGGCGACGAAGAGGACTACCAGTTCCACCTCGCCATCGTGCAGGCCACGCACAACCCGCACCTGGTGGCGCTGAACGACTACCTGGAAGCCAATGTGCGCCGCGTGATCCGCAGCGCGCGCAACAACACCGCGCGCATGTACACCGAGCGCATGGCGGCGGTGCAGAGCGAGCATCAGGCGATCTTCGCGGCCATCGAGGCGGGGGATCCTGATGCCGCCGGACGAGCGGCGGAACAGCATCTGCGCAATGCGGCGGATCGGCTGCGGCTGTTCCAGGCGGAGCGTCCGGCGCCGGTTTGAGGCGCGAGGCTCGTCCTACGCGAAGATCTGCTCCATCTCCCGCCGGAAGCGCAGGGCCGTGGACTGTTCGTCGTACTCCACATCGCGCCAGCGTATCGGCTGCGACTGACGCACGGCATGCTTGAGCTTGACCTGGTGCGACAGGCCCAGCGGCAGGTAGCCTTCCTCGACCGAATCGCGCGCCGGCATCAGCCGGCCATACACCGTGTAGCCGCCTTCGCCGTCCAGCGCCTGTCCGGCGGGCAGGTCGCGCTTGGCGGTGGCCACCACGTCGCCATGCCAGCCGGCGGGCGCGCCGGTGGGTTCGCGGCGCAGGCCGACGCTGGCCACGCTGACGCCCAGCTCCAGGCCCAACAGGTGATGGGGCTTGTACATGGCGGTGTAGTTGCCGCCGGGATCGGTGACCAGTCCGTATTCCTTGAAGCAGCGGCGCACGTAGTCGCTGTCGGCCGCCAGCGTCACGTACACGCCCCAGCGCAGGTCGCGGAACACCGGCCGGCCGTCGCGCTCCAGCGAGGACACCACTTCCACCTGCCCGCGATGGTGCAGGATGCCGCCGTCCTCGCGCGGCCGCAGCACGCGCGCCAGGTCGTCCACGCCGCAGGGCGGGAAGTGCAGGCCGGACGGCGAGGGCTGCAGGCCGGTGGCGTTGGACACGGCGGCCATCTCGATGGCGCTCTTGGTGCCATCCAGGAAGCTGTTGAACATCTGCGCATTGAAGTCGCCGGCGGCCACCATCTCGGCGGTGAAGCCGTAGTACGGCCAGACCGTGTCGGGCGTGGAAGTATGGAATTCCGGCAGGTACTTGGTGCCCTTGCCGGCGGCCATGACCTCGAAGCCGCAGGCGCGCGCCCAGTCGACCATTTCGCAGATCAGCGCGGGCTGGTCGCCGTAGGCCAGCGAATAGACGATGCCGGCCTCGCGCGCGCGGCGCGCCAGCAGAGGGCCAGCCAGCGCGTCGGCCTCGACGTTGACCATGATGATGTGCTTGCCGTGTTCGCAGCAGGCCAGCACGTGCTCGATGCCGGCGGCCGCCTGGCCGGTCGCATCGACCACGATCTCGACGTCGGGGCTGGCGATGACGGCATCGGTGTCGTCGGTGAAATAGACCTTGCCGTTCTTGAGCGCGTCGGCGGTGCTCTCGGCGTTGAGCGCGGCCGCCGGCCAGCCCACGCGGGTCAGCGCGGCGCGCGCCCGTCCTGGCGACAGGTCGGCTACCGCCACCAGGCGCAGGCCGGGCGTTCGCGCGGCCTGGCTCATGAACATGGAACCGAACTTGCCGGCGCCCAGCAGCGCGACGCGCAAGGGTTTCTTGTCGGCTTCCCGCTGCTTGAGCAGGCGATGCAGATTCATGGAAACGCTCCTGTACAGGGCATGTCGCCGTACAGGATAGATCCAAATCATGACCGCTGGATAGCATCCGTCCGCGCCGGCCATCGGGGCTGGGATCAGAACGTGCCGCTGATGCCCACGGTGACGCCGACATCGATTTCCCGGGTGGCGGTGCGCCCGACGTAGGGCGTTACGCCGATGCGCAATTTAGGGTTCAGCGCATAGGACGCGGTGCTGGACAGGCGCGCGCGGGTACGGGTGAAGTCCGAACCGATGTCGAGTTTGCCGACGTGCTCGGCCCGGGCGACGACGCGAGGGCCTTGGCTGGAAAGATCCTGTTCGAGCTCGGCGTTGAGCGACCAGGTCAGCTTGGGCGACAGGGGTTTGGAGTAGGTGGCGCCGACATAGGCGGTGGTCAGGCGGTAGGAAGCGTCGGCATAGGTGAAGGGGAAGGCTGCGTTGTCCTCGGTATAGCCGGCCATGCGCAGGTCGCTGCGGCGCAGGCCGCCGTAGTAGCGCAGGGAAGCGGCGCGGTTCAGGGCGTGGGTGCGACCCAGCTCAAGCGAGGCTTCCCAGCCCTTGATGCGGCTGTTGCCGGATCCGGCCTCGGTGTAGTCCATGACCTTGCGGGTGCGTTCGATGCCTTGGGTATTGGCGGCGACGGCGCCGCGCAGATACCAGCGGTTGCGGGCATTGCCGCCTTGCCATTGGGCATGGAGGCCGACGCCCAGGCTGCCGCCCTTGCGGTCCAGGCTGCCGGGCAGGGGTGACCCGAGGGCTGTGGCCAAGGAGACGCCGGCGGAGATACGCTCGGTGAATGCGTACCCGAGCGAGACGCCGGAAAGCGCGTGGGCGTTCGAGCCGGCCTTGCCCAGGTCATTCATGAGGGAGTAGCAGGCCTTGCCAGGGGTGAAGGCGCTACAGCCGCGTTGCAGGCGGCCCAGGGCCAGGCGCTGGGTTTCAAAGGTGGAGAAGGTGTCGTTGGCCAGGCTGCCGACGGTCTGGACGGTATTGTCCACATCGACCATGAGGATGCCGTCGTCGTCGCCGTCGCCGGGGGCCGGTCCAGGTTCAGGTTCAGGTTCGGGCTCAGGTTCAGGTCCATCTCCCGGATCCGGCGTTGGCTCCGGGAGCTTCCACAAGACGGCATGCATATTGCCGTCGGGGAGTCGGGATGTGCCGACAACGACGGTGCCGTCGGCGGAGATGGCCGTGGCTGCGCTATGGTTGCCTCCCAGGGCACCCAGGGCGGTGGGCGTCGTGGCGCCATTGATCCAGGCCACGGCCTGCGTATCCGAATAGTCCGAGTATGACGAGCCGACAATGACCGCGCCGTTGGCGGACAGGGCGGTGGCGGTGGTGGAGTCGTATCCATGGAGCGATCCCAGATCCGTGGGAGTGGTCGCGCCCTGGCTCCATGACACCGCGTGCGTGATGTCCGGGTTGGCGCCGAAATTGGCGTCGCCAATAATCACCGAACCATCGGCGGACACGGCGGTGGCGATGGATTCCGTGCCGCCTTCGAGCATGCCCAGATTGGTCGGGGAGGTCGCGCCGTTGGTCCAGGAGACGGCCTGTCGGTCGTGGTTATTGAATAGCCCGGACCAGCCCACGATGACGGCGCCATTGGCGGAAATGCCGGTCACGCCGGAAGACTGGCCGTAGCTGACGCCCAGGTCGGTCGCGGTGGCGGAGCCATTGGTCCAGGTGACGGCGTGCTGCACGAAACCGCTGAAGGAGGATCCCGCGATGACCGAGCCGTCGGCGGAGATGAGATCGGCGGTGGAGTTCGAGTCGCCTGGAAGCGCCTGGAGGTGCGTGGCCATGGTCGAGCCATTGCTCCACGAGAGCGCCTGGTAGCGGTACGACTGGAGGCTTGCGTCCGATCCGGCCGCGTTGCCGATGATCACCGAGCCGTCGGCGGAAACTCCGGTCGCTTCCGAGGCGAGGTTGTCGATGCCGTGGTGCAATTGGATCGCCGTGTAGGTGGGGGCATTGATCCAGGCGGTCGCCACCATGGCGCCTGACGGTAGTTGGCCGTATCCGACGATGATGCCGCCATCGGCGGATACCGCTGCGGCATGGGTGTTCTTGCCGCCATGCGCTTCCAGGAGCGTCGGGTTGGCAAGACCATCGGTCCAGACGATGCTGCGGTACCAGCACTCGTTCGATCCCGGCGCGGTGAGCACGCAGGTTTGTCCCAAAATCGTCTTGCCATCGCTGGAGATGGCATCGGCCATTCCCCACGAGGTGTGGTCGTAATGCGGACCCAGGTCGTGCAGCGTTGCTGCTTCCGAGGGATTGCGATGCGCGGTCGTAGTCGCGGTCGCGGCAGCGTCTTGCTGGGCGTATGCCGGGGGCAGCAGCAGGAAACCGATCAGTAGCGATAACGGGCGTTGGCGGAATTGAAATTCCATCTGAATTACCTACCTGTCTTTGTATGAACTTTCCTGGCGCGTCTGCGGTGGGCGCGTTCCGGCACGGGCGATGCCACCGCAGCCGGGTTCTCGTGCGCGTCATGCCTGTTTGCGGGGAAAAGGGAAAGTCTTGAGACTAGATAGGAGTGCTACGAAAAATAATAAGAAAAATCTTAAATGACCGAATTTAATTGTTAGATTTAATTTTCTTGTCAATTGGTGTTTACCAGATTTCTCGGCGTTCGCTGCGTTCGGGCGATCGCGTGTCGCCGCGTGCGCGGGCTTGCCTGTGTCAGGCCGGTAGCGGGCAGAAAAAATGCCGGCCTGCCGGGCCGGCATCTGGTGGCGCTCACCCGTGGTGGCTTGCGCCTGGTCCTGACATTCAAGGGCGAAAGTCGTCAGGCTGACCCATCTGAGGAACCGCGCGCTAAGCGTCCGCCGCGTACAGCTCGCCCGCCAGCACGTTGCGCCAGTTGCTCCAGGTGATGCGGGGGCGGTCGGTCACGTCGCGGTTGTAGGGCGCGTCGAACAGGATGTGTTTCCAGCGCGGCTTGACCGCGCCCTGGATGTGGGGCTTGTCGTCGATCAGCAGGTTGCCGTGGACCAGGGTCTTGTCCTTGGTCAGCACCAGCCGGTTGGTGGCGTCGCGGCCCAGGTGCTTTTCCACCCATAGATATTTCTCGGCCACGCAGTTCTCGAATTGCGACAGCGGCGAGGTGCAGATGCGCACGTCCATGCCCAGCGCCAGCAGTTCCTTGACGGCGTCCAGCGCGCCGGGCACGGGCGGCAGGCTGCGGATGAAGCCGGGCGCGGTGTAGATGGCTTCGGCCTTGGCGCGCAGCTCGGGCGCGTAGTCCTCGCGGATGTAAAAGGACTTGCGGTCGTCGAAGGCCACCGGCGCGATGTCGGGATGGCGAGCGCGCCAGGCGTCGATGAAGGCGTGTTCGAAGTCGGCGAGCACGCCGTCTTGGTCGAGCAGGATGATCATGGGGATCCCGGGTCGTTGCGACCCGCAGATTGTGCCAGAGCGCTCAGGCGGCGGGGTGGGGTTGCGGGCGGGATTGGGCGACGACGCGGTAGCGGCTGCCGTCCTGCCGCGATTCGGAGGCGACCAGGACCATGCGGTCGTAGTGCCAGATCAGCGGCTCGGGGGTGGGTTCCGGGGCCTTGGCGGGGTCGATGTCGCGCAGCAGGGTGACGTGGGGGCGGAACGGTTGCGTGGGCGCTTGCACGCCGTAGCCGGACAGCCAGAGCCACAGGCCGTCGTGGACGGCTTGCAGGTCGTCGGGAGTACGGGAGGGGCCGGCCCAGAGGATGCGCTGGCGGTTGAAGACGCCGTACTGGTCGAGGGTCAGGCTGCCGGGTTCGAGGCGGTGCACGGGGGTGGCGTCGATGAGTTCCTCGGCGGTTTCCATGTCGATGTTGCCAAGGAAGGCGAGCGTCAGGTGCAGGGTCTCGGTGCGCATGATTCTGCCGCCAGTGGCGGGGCGGGCTTGCTCGGCCCAGCTGGCCAGGGAAGTGGCCAGGGTGGGGGCGGGCCAGAGGGCGTAGAAGAGGCGCATGGTGGACATATGGTGGGGGATTGTATGCCTCGTTTCGGGGTTTTTGGTTCTTGTTATGTGCGTGGGCGGTGTGCTTGTCGCGGGTGTTTTTGGGTTCTTCAGCCGCCCTCGCCACGCCAGGCTCGCAGGTCGAAGTGCCGATACGTCGTTGGGGCGAAAAGGGTGCTTGGCGTGTTTTTGAGGGGTTGGTTTTCGCTGGAAGATCTTGCCAGGACGCGTAGATATGGCCGCGCGGGCGGCCATATCTACGCATAGGGGTTTCGCATTACGAGACGCGGCTGTTCTGGTTGGCGGTGCCCGGGGTCAATCGGTTCTTTCGTTGTCTTGGGACGATTCTTCCTGAATGGTCTCGCCCAGGATGCCGATGTGCTCGCAAAGGCTCTCTACTCCCCCATCAAGCGCGCCACGGTTTCTGGATCAAAAGGGGATGCGCCGCTGGCGTTCGGTTCCAGTGCGCTGTTGCCAACCAGCCGCGCAATCGTCTCTATGCCGAGTCGGGCGCGCTCCAGTTGATGCAACCGGGAAAGACGTATGCGGCCGTATTCGGGTTCGTCTTCGACGGACCAGCGGTTTGCAGTCAGGGGATGCCGCTGGGCGGTCATGAGAGCTTCCTGTGAGCATACGGAAACTGCGGTTGCGCACATTTTGTATTCCAGCTCTCAACCTGGGCTACCGTTGATGTGGTGGCGGGGAAAACATAGTAAAGCGTCCATTGATCTTGCAATGGAGCGCTCGTCTGATTTTTGCTGTGCAGCAGGCCTCGGCTTACCGCAATGGCGTACACAAAGATCGAATCGCTGCTAGATTTTGGCGAGCAGATTATGTGATGCGGCTTTGCAAGAAGGAGGAACATCCGTGGCATTGCAACGAGAGCGCATTCTCATCCTGGCAAAAACTTACCCTTCGCCTAGCGCCAGCTATATCGAAACATCCTGTGTGGCGGGAATCAATGCCAATGGCGAGATGCGAAGGTTGTTCCCGGTGCCGTTTCGCCTTCTGGAGGATGACCAGCAGTTTTCCAAATGGCAGTGGATCGATGCCAGGGTCGAAAAGGCTCGCGGCGATCATCGGCCCGAGAGTTTCAGGATAGACATCGGTACGCTTGCATGCGGTGAGAAGGTCTCAACCCACGCAGAATGGCAGCCGCGCCGGGAATGGATACGCCGCATTCCTCAGTTTGAAGCCTTTTCTGAGCTTGAAAATTGGTCAGGGGCAACCAAAGGATCACTCGCGCTGCTGAAGCCGCGCGAACTGACCGGATTGAGCATTGTGGCGGCCAGAAAGGCGGAGTGGTCCGAAGAGGAAATCCTCAAGCTGACGCGTGCTCGGGGGCAGGGCAGCTTGCTCACGGAACCCGAAGCAAGGAACGAGATCGCAATGCTCCAGAAGCTTCCCTGTGATTTCTACTATGAATACTTGTGTGCCGATGGCTCCAGTATTCGACATAAGATTGTCGATTGGGAGGCGGGTCAGCTTTATCGGCGATGTCGCAGGGACTACGGATCGGATTGCGATGAGGTCTTCCGGCAGAAGTTGCTGGGATTAATGCAAGCCAAGGACATGATGCTATTGATGGGCAATCAGCATCGCTTCCAGAATCAATGGCTCATCATCAGTCTCATCTATCCGCCCAGGCAAACGCCAACGATGCAGGGCGCGCTGTTCTAGTGGGTGGCGTGGCGCTGATATGCGTGACTTTCGTGCCGGTAATATCGGAGACTGCGTTTGCCACCATCGAGCGATGGCAAAAATTGTGGTCAGCTTCAAAGCACAGGAGCGCGCAGTTCGAATCGCTGGATAGCGCCGCCAATTCTGCAATCGCCGATTCCTGAGTGGCAAGGTATCGCAAGAAACGTTTGCGATATGCAGCCCAGTTGCCGTCTTCCCTGTACCGGTTCCTGACGTCTTTGGGACAACCTAGCATCGCCAGGTGAACGTATTCGTAGCCGGATTGATTGAGCGCCGTTCTCAACGCGGTTTTTGAAAAACCCCGCTTGCGGGAAAGCGGCATTTCGCGAACATCGACGACGGTTTCAATGTCGTGGTGCGAAAGCAAGGACATGAACCTGGTGAGGTCGACGCCTTCATAGCCGATGGTGAAGATCATGGTGACGTAGCTCGATTCGAGTGCTACGAGTTTAGCTGCTTTGCCCTGCTCGTCACGAAGGTTCGCGGTACGCCGCAGTCCGAGAAGCCGCCAATTTTCTAAGCGCGTGATCAGCGCATAGCGTTAAACCCCTGACGCAAGACACCACGTATGCAGAAACTGGCCGCCCGCGCGGCCGGTTTCTGCGGGCGACGCAAACCTCGTCACCAGCCACGGCTCCAGCAACGCCACATCCCTCGAAACCCGCAGCTCCTCGGGCGGGGCGGCGCGGCTGCGAGCAACCTCGATGCGCCCGAGGGAATCCGAAGGCAGCCGCCGCAGGCGGCAACGAGGATGACAAGGGGGAAGTCCGGAGCGAAGGCTCCGGACCGCGATCGTGGGCGCGAGCAGCCGCGCCGCCCCGCCCGAGGGGCGGCCCACGAAGCGACAGCAACCAAACTCCCCACGAAGCACAACACGCAATTCAACGGCAGCGAGCACACCCAGCGTCCGCCCCCGCAAGAAGTCACCTACTTCGCAGCCACCTGCCCAGCCCCAGGCACAGGCACAGGATTCCCCCATCCCCCACCCAACGCCCGAATCAACCCCACGGCAGACCGAGCCTGCTCCCCGCTCAACTGCACCGACACCCGCTGCTGCAGCAACACGCTGCGATCCGCTTCGATCACATCCAGATAGTTGATCGCCCCCTCCCGGTACTGCGTGTGCGACAGCTTCGCCGCCCGCGCCGCCGACGCCACCGCGGCGTCCTGCGCCCGCGTCTGGTCCGCCAGAATCCGCAGGTTCGCCAGATTGTCCTCGACCTCGCGGAACGCATTCAGCACCGTCTGCCGGTACAGCGCCACGTCTTCCTCGTACACCGCGCGGGCGCGGTCCAGGCCGGCCTGGCGGCGGCCGCCGTCGAAGATCGGCATCGACAGCGCCGCGCCCACCAGCGGACCCAGCAGGAACGTGCGGCTGGACCACTGGAACAGATTGCCCAGCTCCGACGACTCGTAGCCGAACGCGCCGGTGATATCCAGGCGCGGGAAGAACGCCGACTTGGCCGCGCCGACGCGGGCATTGGCCGCGGCCATCGCGCGCTCGGCGGCGGCGATGTCGGGGCGGCGTTCCAGCAGCGCAGACGGCAGGCCGGCCGGCACCGACACCGCGACCTTCTGCAGCGGTTGCGGCGGCATGGCGAAGTCGGACGGTGCGCGGCCCAGCAGCACGGCCAGCGCGTGTTCGGCGGCGGTGCGGCGACGGTCGATGCCGAGCGCCTCGGACTGCGCCTGCGCCAGCTCGGACTTGGCGCGCGCCAGGTCCAGCTCGCTGATGTCGCCGGCGTCATAGCGGCGCTGGATCAGCTGCAGCGTCTCGGTGCGCAGCTGCACCGTCTGGCGGTAGAGCTGCGCCTCGGCGTCCTGCTCGCGCACCAGGAAGTAGGTGGTGGCGACGTCGGCCTGCAGCGCCAGCAGCACCGAGCGGTACAGCGCTTCGCTCTGCTGCGCGTCGGCGGTGGCGGCGTCGGCCGTTGACGAAACGCGGCCGAACAGGTCGGCCTCGTAGGCCACGCTGGCCTGGGCACGCCAGGTGGTCGACGGGCTGGTCGGCGTGCCGTCGGGCAGGCCGCGCGACACCGCCGAGGGGCGCTGGCGCGAGGGGCCGAAGGCGGCGTCCAGGCTGGGGAAGAAGGCGGCGCGCGCCTCGCGTTGCAGCGCGCGGGCCTGGGTCAGGCGGGCGGCGGCGGCCTGCAGGTTCTGGTTGGCGCGCAGCGCTTCTTCCTGCAGCTGGTTCAGGCCCTCGTCGCCGAACAGCTTCCACCATTCGCCGCGCAGGGCTTCCTCGGAGGGTTCGGCGGTTTTCCAGCTGCCGGCTTCCGAGGCGGGTAGGGCGGCTTCCTTGTAGGCAGCCGGGGTGGCGGCCGCGGGCCGCTGGTAGTCCGGTCCCACCGCGCAGCCGGCCAGCACGAGCAGCGTGGCAAGCAGGGCGGAACCGCGGATCAGTCTTTTCTTCATGATGGCTATTCTCTTGAGGGCGCGTCCCGCCCCGCTGGACGGGACGCGCTGGCTTCTGGCTCTAGTCCTGGTTCGATGGCCGGATCAGGCGCCGTGCTGCGAGGCGGGCGGCGCGTGCGGGTCGATGTGCGGCACGCAGACCGGCGCTTCATGCGGCGCCGCCGAATGCAGCTGCTTGCCGCCGATGGAGCGCAGCAGCACGTAGAACACCGGCGTCAGGAACAGGCCGAACAGGGTCACGCCCAGCATGCCGAAGAACACGGCGACGCCCATGGCGTGGCGCATTTCCGAGCCGGCGCCGGACGACAGCACCAGCGGCACCACGCCCATGATGAAGGCGATCGACGTCATCAGGATGGGGCGCAGGCGCAGGCGGCTGGCCTCGATGGCGGCCTCCAGCGGGCTGCGGCCGTTCATCTCCAGCTCGCGGGCGAATTCCACGATCAGGATCGCGTTCTTGGCCGACAGGCCCACCAGCACCATCAGCCCGATCTGGGTGAAGATGTTGTTGTCGTTGCCGGTCAGGTACACGCCCGTCAGCGCGGCCAGGATGCTCATGGGCACGATCATGATCACGGCCAGCGGCAGCGTCAGGCTTTCGTACAGCGCGGCCAGCACCAGGAACACCAGCAGCACGCTGATGGGGAACACCCACAGGCCGGCGTTGCCCGCCAGGATCTGCTGGTAGGTCAGGTCGGTCCATTCCAGCTTCATGCCGCGCGGCAGCGTCTCGGCGGCCACGCGCTCGGCCGCGGCCTGGGCCTGATCGGACGAGTAGCCCGGCGCCGGGCCGCCGTTGATGTCGGCGGCGGTGTAGCCGTTGTAGCGCACCACCATTTCCGGGCCGAAGGTCTGCTTGACCGTGACCAGCGACGACAGCGGCACCATGTCACCGGCGTTGTTGCGGGTCTTCAGCTGCAGGATGTCGTCGGCATGGGCGCGGAACGGCGCGTCCGCCTGCGCCCGCACCTGGAAGACGCGGCCGAAGCGGTTGAAGTCGTTCACGTACATCGAGCCCAGGTAGATCTGCATGGTGTCGAACACTTCCGTCACCGGCACGCCCAGCTGCTTGGCCTTGACGCGGTCCAGGTCGACGTCCAGCTGCGGCACGTTGATCTCGTAGCTGGAGAAGGCCGGGCCCAGTTCCGGTGCCTGGCGCGCCTTGGCCAGGAAGGCGGCCTTGGCCTTGTCCAGCTCGGCGTAGCCGGCGGCGCCGCGGTCCTCGATCTGGAACTTGAAGCCGCCCAGTGTGCCCAGGCCCATCACGGGCGGCGGCGGGAACACGGCGATGAACGCGTCCTGGATCGCGGCGAACTTCTGGTTCAGCGAGCCCGCGATGGCATTGCCCGACAGCGCCGCGCCCTTGCGCTCGTTGAAGGGCTTGAGCATCACGAACACGATGCCGGCGCTGGAACTGTTGGTGAAGCCGTTGATCGACAGGCCGGGGAAGGCGATGGCGCTCTGCACGCCGGGTTCCTTCAAGGCGATGTCGCTCATGCGTCGGATCACCGCGTCGGTGCGGTCCAGCGAGGCGCCGTTGGGCAGCTGCGTGAAGCCGATCAGGTACTGCTTGTCCTGCGCGGGCACGAAGCCGCCGGGCACCAGGTACGACACGCCGATGGTGGCGGCCACCAGCAGGGCGTACACGCCCATGGCGCCGGCCTTGCGGCGGATCACGCCGGACACGCCCACGCCATAGGATTCCGAGGCGCGGCCGAACAGGTTGTTGAACCCGTTGAAGAAGCGGCCGAAGACGCGGTTCATGCCACGGGTCAGCCAGTCCGGCTTCTCATGGTGGCCCTTGAGCAGGATGGCCGACAGCGCCGGCGACAGCGTCAGCGAGTTGAACGCCGAGATCACCGTCGAAATGGCGATGGTCATGGCGAACTGCTTGTAGAACTGCCCGGTCAGGCCGGTCATGAAGGCCAGCGGCACGAACACCGCGCACAGCGTCAGCGCGATGGCGATGATGGGGCCGCTCACTTCCCGCATGGCGCGGTAGGTCGCCTCGCGCGGCGTGAGCCCGGCGGCGATGTTGCGCTCGACGTTTTCCACCACGACGATGGCGTCGTCCACCACGATGCCGATGGCCAGCACCATGCCGAACAGCGACAGCGCGTTGATGGAATAGCCGAAGACCAGGAGCAGCGCGAAGGTGCCCACGATGGAGACCGGCACGGCCAGCAGCGGGATGATGGACGCGCGCCAGGTCTGCAGGAACAGGATCACCACCAGAACCACCAGCGCGATCGCTTCCAGCAGCGTGTGAACCACCGCCTCGATGCTGGCGTTGACGAACTGGGTGGGGTCGTACTCGATGCGGTATTCCACGCCTGGGGGAAAGTCCTGGGCCAGCTCGGCCATGGCCGCGCGCACCTTGGTGGACACGTCCAGCGCGTTGGCGCCGGGCGACTGCATGATGCCCATGCCCACCGCCTGCTTGTTGTCCAGCAGCGAGCGCAGGCCGTATTCCTGGGCGTCCAGCTCCACGCGCGCCACGTCGGACAGGTGCGTCACGGCGCCGTCGGGCGAGGTCTTCAGGATGATGTCGCGGAACTCCTCCTCGGTCTGCAGGCGGCCGCGCGCGTTCACGTTCAGCTGCAGCGGCACGTCGCCCAGCGTGGGCGAGGCGCCGATCACGCCGGCGGCGACCTGCACGTTCTGCTCGCGGATGGCGCTGACCACTTCGCCGGCGGTCATGCCGCGCTGCGCGACCTTCTGCGGGTCCAGCCAGACGCGCATCGAGTAGTTGCCCGAACCCCACACCGTCACTTCGCCCACGCCCGTGATGCGGGCCAGGCGGTCCTTGACGTTCAGGATCGCGTAGTTGCGCAGGTAGGTGATGTCGTAGCGGTCATTGGGCGAGATCAGGTGCACCACCAGCGTCAGCGTGGGCGAGCTCTTGGCCGTGGTCACGCCCAGGCGCTGCACGTCCGGCGGCAGGCGCGGCAGCGCCTGTGAGACGCGGTTCTGCACCAGCTGCTGGGCCTTGTCCGGGTCCACGCCCAGCTTGAAGTTGACGGTCAGCGTCAGGTTGCCGTCGCTGTTGGCCTGCGACTGCATGTAGAGCATGTTCTCCACGCCGTTGATGGATTCCTCCAGCGGCGAGGCGACGGTTTCGGCGATGACCTTGGGGTTGGCGCCGGGGTACTGGGCGCGTACCACCACCGAGGGCGGCACGACTTCCGGGTACTCGGAGATGGGCAGCTGGAACATGGCCAGCAGGCCCGCCAGCAGCACCAGCACGGACAGCACGCCCGCGAAGATCGGCCGGTCGATGAAGAATTTCGAGATGTTCATGAGGGGTCTCGTCGGGTGCGGCGGCTCAGTTCACCGAGGCCGCGGCGTTCGATGCGGTCTGGACCGGCTTGCGCTGGGCCGAGGCCATGGGCACGACGGTGGGTGTCACGGGGTCGCCCGGGCGGATGCGCTGCAGGCCGTTGACGACGATGCGCTCGCCGGCCGCGAGGCCGGAATCGACCACGCGCAGGCCGTCCTGGTTGGCGCCCAGCTTGACCTGGCGGTAGACGGCGTTGTTCTTGTCGTCCAGCACCAGCACGTAGCGCTTGTCCTGGTCGGTGCCGATGGCCTTCTCGTCGATCAGCACGGCCTGGCGCGGCTCGGTGCCGCCCAGGCGGATACGGGCGTACAGGCCGGGCAGCAGCGAGCCGTCGGCGTTGTCGAACTCGGCGCGCACGCGGATGGTGCCGGACGTGGCGTCCAGGCGGTTGTCCACCGATTGCACGACGCCGGTGCGCGAATAGCCGTCCTCGTTGGCCAGGCCCAGTTCCACCGGCACGCTGCCGGCCTTGCCGTTGCGGGCCGGGTTGATGTACTTCAGGAAGGTTTGTTCGTCCACGTCGAACGATGCGTACATCTTGGACACCGACACCAGCGTGGTCAGCGGCACCGAGGCGGCGCCGGCGGCGACCACGTTGCCCACCGTGACCTCGGCGCGCGAGACGCGGCCGGCCACCGGGGCCTCGATGCGGGTGTAGCCCAGGTTCAGCCTGGCGTAGTCCAGCGCGGCCTGGGCGCCTTGCAGGTTGGCGGCGGCTTCGCGGGCGGCGTTCTGCTTTTCCTCGAAGTCGCGGCGGGCGATGGCGTTGTCGCCCAGCAGGCGCTGGCCGCGCGCCAGTTCGCTGGCGGTGTAGGAAGCGCGGGCGCGCGCCGCCGTCAGGGCGGCGGCGGCGCGGTCCACCTCGGCCGCGTAGGGGCGCGGGTCGATGGTGAAGAGCACATCGCCCTTCTTGACGATGGTGCCGTCCCGGAAGTGCACGGCGGTCAGGGTGCCGGAGACCAGCGGGCGGATGTCGACCCGGTCGATGGCTTCCAGGCGGCCGGAATAGCGCTGCCAGTCGACGATGGACTTGTTGACCACTTCGGCCACGTCGACCTGGGGCGCGGCGGGCGCGGTCTGGGCCTGGGCGGCATTGGCGCCGGCGGGCGCGCGAAACAGGGCATAGCCGCCGCCGGCCGCGATGACGGCTGCGAAAACGGCGAGCACAGCAAAACGATTACGCGAAACCATGATGTTCCTTGATGTGAGGAGAGGAGCGAAGCGTCCGCGCGTAAAGGCCGGGGGCGGGCGGCGGCGGCCGGCGGGCCGCCTGGGCGCGGCAATCCTCGGCTTCCGATTTATGTTGCGTTGCAACATCGACCGGGGTCGACTGTCCGGCGCTGGCAGCTTGGCTAGGGCTGGCCGGGGCGCGGACGCGGAGGCTGAGGGTTGACGTGCCCGTCTGGCGGTGCCGGGAGGCACGGGCGCTTCAAGATGGTTGCCATTCTGAGTGTTATCTGGTGCCGGATAAACCCGTCTATTTCGGCAACACTAGTCGTCAAGAACGACTAATCCCGGCGGGTTTCGGGTTATGCTTCCCACACCCCGACTTTTACAGAGCACGCCGACATGGACCGTTTCCAGGCTATGCAGGTGTTCGTGCGCGTCGTGGACGCCAATAGCTTCACCCGGGCGGCCGACAGCCTTTCCCTTCCGCGCACCACCGTCACCACCATCATCCAGAACCTCGAACGCCTGCTGGGCGTGCGTCTGCTGAACCGCACCACGCGGCGCATCGGTCTGACGCCGGACGGCGCCGGCTATTACCAGCACTGCGTGCGCATTCTGGCCGACGTCGAGGAAACCGAGGCCTGCTTCCAGGAAGCGGCGTTGCGCCTGAAGGGGCGGCTGCGCATCGACGTGCCGACCTGCATCGGCCGGCTGATCCTGATTCCGTCATTGTGCGATTTCCACGACAAGTACCCCGACGTCGAGCTGGTGCTGGGCCTGGGCGACCGGCCGGTGGACATGGTGCAGGAAGCCGTCGACTGCGTGATCCGCTCCGGCGACCTGGAGGATTCCAGCCTGGTGGCGCGCCGCATCGGCATGCTGCAGACCGTGACCTGCGCGTCGCCGTCGTACATCTCGCGCCACGGCATGCCGCAGACCATCGAGGAACTGGGCCGGCATCACGCGGTGCATTACTTCATGAGCCGCAGCGGCCGCAACTGCGCCTGGAACTTCAAGGTGGACGACAAGCACCAGGAAGTCGAAATGAAGGGCACGGTGGCGGTGAACGAGGCCGGGGCCTACCTGGATTGCGGGCTGAAGGGCTTTGGCCTGATCCAGACCCCGCGCTACATGGCGTTGCCGCACCTGCAATCGGGCGAGCTGATCGAGGTGCTGCCGCAGTGGAAGCCCGGCGCCGTGCCGATGTCCATCCTCTACCCGCAGAGCCGCCAGCTCTCGCCCAAGGTGCGCGCCTTCGCCGACTGGGTGGCCGAGCTGTTCGCCAGCTGCCCGCTGTTGAGCGGCCGCGACGAGACCGATCCCGCCGCGCTCACCTGCGGCGTCTTCAAGAGCGAGGCGGCCAAGGCCCGGTTGCCCGCGCCGCAGCCCGAGCCCGCCCGCGCCACGCTGACCGAGGCCCTGCTGGGCCGGCGCAGCGCCCGCGAGGAAGCGGCGGAATACGCGCTGTAGGCGGACGATGGCGCCGGCCCGCTTAGGGCCGGCCGCCATCGCGCCGAGCGGCGCGGGACTTCGTCCCCGACGCTTTCGCGTCCGCCCGTCCCCGTTTCCTGGGGAAACCCCGTAGCAATTACAGGCTTCGCGTCCATCGCATGATGTGAAACGTCTGTATAGTCCGACAGTCAAAGCCCGTAACGCCTTTTCTGTCGATACGCATACATGCAGCCTGTTCTTCCCGCATACCTGATCGCCCGTGGGCTTTTGTTGCTCGTACTGTTGGCGGGAGCGTATTTCCTCAGCGGTTTCCTGGTGCCCGCGCTGGCGGCGCTGATCATCGGCCTGGCCAGCTGGCCGGTCTACCAGCGCCTGGTGACGCGCTGCGGCGGACGCACCGCGTTGGCGGCCACGCTGGCGCTGCTGGTGGTCATCGTGGTGCTGGTCGTGCCGCTGTCGCTGGCGCTGTCCTACGCCATCAAGGAAGCCAGCTCCTTCTTCGCCTGGGCCATCGCGGCCAACCGCCATGGCGTCGACGTGCCCGCCTGGATCACGTCCATGCCGGTGCTGGGCGAGCGGCTGGGGGAATACTGGCAGGCCTACATCGGCCAGCCCCACGCGCTGGGCGCGCTGGTCGAGGCCGTCAGCGGCGAACATCTGGGCAACATCTACCGCATGGTGCTGGCCGCCACTGGCAATGTGTTCCAGCTGCTGCTGACCGTGCTGTTCATGCTGATCACGCTGTTCTTCGTCTACAAGGACGGCAATCGCATGGTGGCCCAGCTGGACGTGCTGGGCGAACGCATCCTGCCGGCGCGCTGGCAGCGCTTCTCGCGCGTGGTGCCGGCCACCATCAACTCCACCGTCACCGGCATGGGCCTGATCGCCCTGGGCGAGGGCGTGGTGCTGGGCGTGGCCTACTGGGCCGCGGGCGTGCCGTCGCCGGTGCTGCTGGGCGTGGTGACCGGCTTCATGGCGCTGATCCCCGGCGGCGCGCCGCTGTCCTTCACGCTGGTGTCGCTGTACCTGGTCGGTTCCGGCCACATGGTCGCCGGCATCGCGCTGATGGTCTGGGGCAGCGTGGAGCTGTTCATCGTCGACAAGACCCTGCGTCCGCGCCTGGTGGGCGGGCCGGTCAAGCTGCCGTTCCTGCCGACTTTCTTCGGCCTGGTGGGCGGGGTCAAGACCATGGGCATCGTGGGCCTGTTCGTCGGCCCGGTGCTGATGGCGCTGCTGGTGGCCGTGTGGCGCGAATGGGTGCACCACGAGGAACAGGAGCGCGACGCCGCCGCCGGCAAGTAAGTCATCCGGCGCGGCCGACGGCCGCCACGCCTGCGCGTCACAAGAAATTGAAATTTCTGTCTTGACAGAAATTTCAGGCGCCTCGACACTGGAGTCATGAAACTGACTCCCATCGCACAACGCTTCATTCTCCACTGGGGAGACATGGGCAACAGCTGGGGCGTGAACCGGACGGTCGCGCAGATCCACGCGCTGCTCTTTTTCCACGGCAGGCCGCTGAACGCCGAGGAAATCGCCGACACCCTGAACGCCGCGCGCTCCAATGTCAGCAACAGCCTCAAGGAATTGCTGAACTGGGGGCTGATCCGCAGCAGCCGCCGACCCGGCGACCGGCGCGACTACTTCGACACCTCCGCCGACGTCTGGGAACTGCTGCGCACCATCGTGCGCGAGCGCAAGCAGCGCGAATTCGATCCCACCTCGCAGATGCTGCGCGACCTGATCGCCGAGCCCGGCTTCGAGGAGGAATCGCCCGACACCCAGGACCGCGTGCACGAGACATTGCGCCTGATGGAATCGCTGGGCATCTGGACCGACGAGATGCTGCGCCTGTCCCCCTCGACGCTGGACAAGGTGTTGCGCCTGGGCGCCAGCGTGCAACGCTTCATCCGTTCCGGGCCGCCGCCCACGGCCGCCCCCAAGCGCAAACGCTGAGCGGATATTTCTGTAATCAGAGAAATGTGAG
The DNA here is from genome assembly GCF_043119405.1 of Achromobacter sp. 413638. Taxonomy (NCBI): domain Bacteria; kingdom Pseudomonadati; phylum Pseudomonadota; class Betaproteobacteria; order Burkholderiales; family Alcaligenaceae; genus Achromobacter; species Achromobacter sp. 413638. Next base: position 213,048 of record NZ_JBICCO010000001.1, on the reverse strand, counting down.
GTCATCATGCGTATCCTGGTCTGCGGCGGCACGGGGTTCATTGGCCGCCATATCGTCGACAGCCTGAAGCAGGCGGGCCATGAGCCCGTGCAGCGCAGCCGCCGCACGGCGCCCCCGCTGGATTTTTCCAAGGCGCTCACGGCCGAGGCCTGGCTGCCGCATCTGGCCGGCATCGACGCCGTGATCAACGCCGTGGGCGTGCTGCGCGACAGCGCCGGCCGGCCGCTGCAAGCCATGCATGCCGACGCCCCCATCGCGCTGTTCGACGCCTGCGCGGCGGCGGGCGTGCGGCGGGTGGTGCAGATCTCGGCCCTGGGCATCGCGCACAGCGCCACGCGCTACGCCAGCACCAAGCGCGCCGCCGACGAGCATCTGCTGGCGCTGACGGAGCAGGGGCGGTTGAACGGCTGCGTGCTGCGTCCCAGCGTGGTGTTCGGCGCCGGCGGCGCCAGCAGCCAGCTGTTCCTGGCCCTGGCGCGCCTGCCGGCCCTGCTGCTGCCGCGCGCGGTGCTGCAAGCGCGCGTGCAGCCCGTGGCCGTGCGCGACCTGGCCGACGCGGTGGCGCGCGTGGCGGGTTCGGATGCGCCGTCGGGCCTGGTCGAGATCGGCGGACCCGAGGCCCTGCCGCTGGCGCAGTTGATCGCCAGCCTGCGCGCGCAGATGGGCCACAGGCCGGCCTGTGTCGGCCCGCTGCCCGGCTGGCTGAGCCGGGCCAGCGCGCGCGCCGGCGACGGGTTGCCGTGGTCTCCCTGGTGCAGCGAAACGCTGGCGCTGCTGGAAAGCGACAACGTCACCGAGCCGGCCGCCCTGGAGCGCTGGTTGGGCCGACCGGGCGTCGCGCCCGGACAGCTGCTGGCCACGCTGCGCCGCGACTGAACGGAAACCGTCGCATGGCTTTGTCCGCCGTAAATACCGTCCCCTGTGGCCAGCGCCTCATGCATGCCAGCCTGGTCGTCGTCTGGCTGGGCACGGCGCTCGTCAGCGCACTGGAACACAAAGGCTTGAGCGCACGGTTGCTGGCCGACGCCGGCATCCTCGACACGCACTGGCAGGCCCTGCTGGTCTGGAGCGGCCTGCTGGCCGACCTGGCCGTGGGCCTGGCGCTGTGGCTGCGGCCCGGCCGCTCCAGCTATCTGGCCGCGCTGGCGCTGATGCTGGCGATGACCGTGACGGCCAGCGTCCTGCAGCCCGCGCTGTGGCTGCATCCGCTCGGGCCGTTGCTTAAGAACCTGCCGATCGCGGCCATGCTGCTGCACCTGATGTCGGCCCACGCCAAGAAGAAGGAGTTCGCATGAATGCCTATCTGTTGCTCAAGTCCGTGCATATCGTGTCCAGCGTGCTGATGGTGGGCACGGGGTTGGGGTCGGCCTTCTACATGTTCTTCACCAACCGCAGCGGCAACGTCGCCGCCCAGGCCGTCGTCAGCCGGCTGGTGGTGCGTGCCGACTGGTGGTTCACCACGCCCTGCGTGATCATCCAGCCGATCTCGGGCATCGCGCTGGCGCATATGGCGGGCTGGTCGCCGACGACGCCCTGGCTGGCGCTGTCCATCGGCCTGTACGCGCTGGCGGGCGCCTGCTGGCTGCCGGTGGTCTGGCTGCAGCTGCGCATGGCGGCCATGGCGCGCGACGCGCACGCGGCGCAGGGGGCGCTGCCCGAGCGGTACGCGCGGTATGCGCGGCGTTGGGAGGCGCTGGGCTACCCGGCCTTCATCGCCATGGCCGTGACCTACTACCTGATGGTCAACAAGCCCGCGCTGTGGGGCGGATGAAACCCGCGTCGGGAGCGCGGGCTTGCCCTGGGCGATTTGCAGTAATCTAGCGCCCTTGCGTCCGCTTGCTGTCGGTGCCCCGTGGACGCCCGTGTTGCCTTGAGAATCGAGATGGCCGCGTTGCCCACAGATGAACAGATAGCCGTCCTGCGCGAGCAGGGCTTCGTGGTGGCGCGCGGGTTCGCCGACGCTGGCAGGGTGGCCGCCTTGCGCGCGCTGTCCGAGCGCCACTTGCGGGATCACGTCGCGCCGATCGAATACGAGGCCGACCTGCGCTATCCCGGCGCGCCCGAATCGCGCCAGGCCGAGGGCGGCCAGACCGTGCGCCGCCTGCTGTCCGCCTACGGTCGTGACCCGCTGTACGCGCAATGGGCCACGGACCCGGCCATCGGCCAGTGGCTGGCGCGCTATTTCGGCGAGACGCCGGTGCTGTCCACCGTGCACCACAACTGCGTCATGACCAAGCATCCGGCCTACGGCAGCCTGACCGGCTGGCATCAGGACATCCGCTACTGGTCGTTCTCGGATACCGATTTGGTGTCCTGCTGGCTTGCCCTGGGCCACGAGACGCGCGCCAACGGCGGTCTGTCCTTCATCCCCGGTTCGCATGCGGCGGCGTTCCAGCCGGCCCAGTTCGACGCCAAGAAATTCTTCCGCGACGACGAGCCGCTGAACGCGCCCTGGATCGCGCGCGCGGTCTGCCCGGACCTGCAGCCGGGCGATGTGGTGTTCTTCCACTGTCGCACCCTGCACGCCGCCCAGGGCAACAGCAGCGACCGCGTCAAGCTGTCGCTGGTCCACACCTATCATCCGCAATCCTGTCACCCGTTGCCCGGCACGCGCTCGGCCAGCCAGCCGGGCGTGCCGCTGGCGGGCTGAGCCCGGCCTCAGCCGCGCCGGCCCAGCCGCCACAGCAGCAGCGCCGATGCGGTAATCGCGGCCACGTTGAATTGCAGCGCCCTGGCGAAGGCCTGCGCATAGCGGTCGCCGGCCGCCGCGCCAGCGCCGGCCTCCAGCGCGCCGCTGAACAGCATGCCCGCGGCCGCCACGCCCAGCGCCGCGCCCACCTGTTGCAACGTCGACACCACGCCGGCAGCCATGCCGGCCTGATGGTCCGGCACCAGGCCCAGCGTCAGGTTCACCAGCGGCGTGTTGACCGCGCCCTGCGCCGCGCCCAGCCACACCAGCACCGGCACCAGCGACCAGGGCGACAGCGCGCCGCCGGCCGCACCCACCTGCAGCATCAGCGCCGCCGTGGCGCCGCCATAGAGCAGCGCGGCCAGCGCGATGGCCGGCGTGCCGTGGCGCGCCACCAGTCGCGGCGCCAGCATCGAGCCGGCCACGAAGCCCACGCTGGCCGGCGCGAAGATGGAACCCGCCGTCAGCGCGTCCACGCCCAGCCCGGTCTGCATCAGCAGCGCGTAGCACAGGAACAGCGCGGCGGCCGTCGAGAACACCAGCAGCACCAGCAGGCAGCCGGTGGCGAAGCGCGGCTGCGTCAGCAGGGTCATGTCCACCAGCGGCGCGCCGCCGGCCGCGCCGATGCGGCGCTGCGCGCGCACGAACAATGCCAGCGCGGCCACGGTCAGCATGGCGCTGGCCAGCGTCCAGGCAGGCCAGTGCCGCGCCGGGCCCTCGATCAGCGCCAGCATCAGCAGGCCCAGGCCCAGCCCGGCCAGCGCGGCACCGGGCCAGTCCATCGACGAGGCCGAAGGCTCGCGCGACTCCGGCAGATGGCGCGCCAGCTTCCAGGCGGCCAGGCCCAGCGGCACATTGACCAGGAAGATCACGCGCCAGGACAGGCCGAACAGGTCGGCATGCACGATCCAGCCGCCCAGCACCTGGCCGGCGATGGCCGCCAGCCCCAGCGTCATGCCCAGCAGGCCGAACGCGCGGCGGCGCGCGTGGCCGTCGTAGCTGACGCGGATCAGCGCGTACACCTGCGGGAACAGCATGGCCGCCGCCACGCCCTGCAGCGCGCGCGCGCAGATCAGCGCATTGGCGTCCGGCGCCAGCCCGCACAGCGCCGAGGTCAGCGCGAAGCCCAGCATGCCCAACACGAACAGCCGGCGCCGGCCGAGGCGGTCGCCCAGCCGGCTGCCGGCGATCAGCAGCACGCCATAGGCCAGCTCGTAGGCCACGATGATGAAGTTGATCTGCGCGAAGCTCGCGTCCAGCGTGCGCTGCATGCTGGGGATGGCGATGTTCACCACGAACAGGTCGAAGATGGTGATGAAGCCGCCGGACAGCAGCACGGCCAGACCCAGGCGGCCGGGACGCGCGGCCCGGGCGGGGCAGGGAGAGGGAAGGGCGGAAGTGGTCATGGAGGCGCCGGAACAATGAAATCCAGAAGGAAACGGCGCTATTCTGTGAGCCTCTTCAGGCTTATACAATTTAGCTGTTTATGCTGTTACTACAGGCAATAGACTGGCCGTTCTCCTCTGTTCCCGCGCACGCGCCCGGCGGCCCGGCGGCGAGAGGGTCCGCGCCATTGCGCGCGCCCGCGCCGCGCGGGTTCGAGCGGCGCGTTCCTTGCGTCAGGCTTCCATGAACGACACCGCCGCTGTCCCCGCTTCCACCACGCCGCGCCTGGCGCGTACCCGCGCCGACCTGTCCGAATTCCTGCGCCTGCGGCGCGAACGCCTGAGTCCCGCCGAGCTTGGTTTGCCGGCCGGCGGCCGGCGGCGCACGCCGGGACTGCGACGCGAGGAAGTGGCCGCGCTCGCCGGGGTGGGCCTGGCCTGGTACACCTGGTTCGAGCAGGGCCGCAACATCAGCGTGTCGGCCGGCTTCCTGGACAACCTGGCGCGGGTATTGAAGCTGGACGCGGCCGAGCGCCGCCACCTGTACCTGCTGGCGCACCAGCGTCCGCCGGCCGAGCCTGGCCGCACGCTCTGCACCGTGCCGCCGCAGCTGCGCCGGCTGATGGACGACCTGCCGGCCCGACCCGCCTACATCCTCAACCTGCGCTGGGACGTGGTGGCCTGGAACGCGGCGGCGGACAAGGTATTCCGCTACTCGGCGCAGGCGCCGGGCCGCCGCAACCTGCTGTGGATGCTGTTCGTCGATCCACACATGCGCGAGGTCTTCGTCGATTGGCAGGCGCAGGCGCCGCGCATGCTGTCGAGCTTTCGCCGCAGTTTCGCCAGCGCCTCCGATGTGCCCGACATCGTTGAGCTGGTCGAGGAGCTGGAGCGCGTGTCGCCGGACTTCAAGGCGTGGTGGCGCGAACACGACGTGCACGGTTCCTGCCTGGGCCTGCGCAGCCTGAATCTGGGCGCGCTGGGCGAGGTGGCGTTCGAGCACGCCACGCTGACCGTGGACGAGAACCGGCACCTGAGCCTGGTGGTGTACGCGCCGGCGCCGGACGATGCGCGGGCGGCGGACGCCGCCAAATGGCTGGCGCGCCGGCCCGCCGCGCGTGGCTCCAGAGAATAGGCGCGGCGTGGCGCTACGGCGGCGGCGCGCCCGGCTCCTATAGTCTGGGCTTGTCCGCAACGCGCCGCGCGGCGCCGTAGAAAATGAGCAAGGATTCGCTTTCCCGGCGCCAGGCGCTGGCGCTGCTGGCCGTGGTGGTGCTGGCCTGGGGCTTCACCTGGGTCGTCAGCAAGCTGTTGCTGCAATACATGACGCCCTTGTGGGCGGTGGCCGCGCGCAGCGCCGTCGGCGCCGTGGCCTTGCTGCTATTGGGGCTGGCGCTGCGCCGCGTGGCCTGGCCGGTACGTGCCGACATTCCCGTGATCCTGAGCGTGGGGCTGTTGCACATGGGCGCGTTCGCCGCGCTGGTGAGCCTGGGATTGCAGCATGTGCCGGCCGGACGCTCGGTGGTGCTGGCCTACACCACGCCGCTCTGGGTCATCCCGGCCGCGCGGCTGTTCCTGGGCGAGCCGATCGGGCCGGGCCGCCGCGCCGGGCTGCTGCTGGGGCTGGTCGGCCTGGTCCTGATCTTCAATCCGCTGGCGTTCGACTGGAGCGACCGCGAGGCCATCTTCGGCAACGCGCTGGTGCTGCTCGCGGCGCTGTGCTGGGCCGCCAACATCGTCTATGTCCGCGCGCACCGCTGGGTGACGCCGCCCTTCGAACTGGCCTTCTGGCAGGCGCTGCTGGCGACCGTGGTGTTGTCGGCGGTGGCCTGGGCGAGGGAAGGCGCGCCGCGCGTGATCTGGGGCGCGGACCTCGCGTGGCTGCTCGGCTACGGCGGGGTGTTCGGCATCGCCGTGGCGTATTGGGCGGCGGTGAACGTCAACCGCTCCTTGCCGGCCGGCGTCACATCCATCGGCCTGCTGGGCGTGCCCGTGTTCGGCCTGCTGTGCTCGGCGGCGGTGCTGGGCGAGCCCCTGGGCGGCGCGCTGCTGGCCGGCATGGGGCTGATCGTGGGGGGGATCGCGCTGGGGGTGCGCGAACGCGGAGGTTGACGGCGGGAAAGGCCGAGGTGTATCTTTCGATATATATCTTTAGATATATCTAAAGACTGACCAAGAGAGGCCCCCATGCGCCATACAGAATTCCTTGCCGCCTTTGCGCGCGCCGCGCGCCAGATGCGCCGCGACGCCCACGGCGGGCACCGCGGCGATCGCCGCGACCATGCCATGTTCCACCGCGACGGCCGCCACGCCGAACGACACGACCGTTCCGTCGGCGCGTTCTGCGGTGACTGGAACGGGCATTCCCATCGCCACGGCCATCAAGGCCATCACGGTCATCATGAACACCAGGGCCATCACGGCGACCATGAACGTCACGCCCATCACGAAGGCCACGGTTATCACGAACACCACGGCCGCCACGAAGACCACGGCATGCGCGGCCGGCACGCGCGCCATGCCAGCGGTGGCGGCTGGATGCCGGGCGGCCCTGGCGGTCGCGGCGGCGATGCCGACGACGATTTCGGCGGCGACGGCCGTGGCTGGACGCGCGGACGCCGCGTGTCGGCCGAAGACCTGCAACTGATGCTGCTGGGCCTGCTGGAGCAGAATCCCAGCCACGGCTACGAGCTTATCAAGGCGCTGGGCACGCTGAGCAACGGTTTCTACACGCCCAGCCCCGGCATGGTGTATCCCGCGCTGACGTACCTGGAAGAGCTGGGCTACGCCACCGTGGAGCAGGACGGCGCCAAGAAGCGCTACAGCCTGGCCGAGCCGGGCCGCGCATACCTCGACGCCAACCGTGATCGCCTGTCGGTGCAGTTCAACAAGTTCAAGCACATCGCGCGCAAGATGGATTGGATGCGCCAGGCATGGAGCGGCCAGCCGCCAGACCTGGGCCCCGAGGGCGAGGACCGCGCCACCGGCTGGGTGCCGGAGTTCGTGCAGGCCCGCAGCGCGCTCAAGCGCTCTCTGCTGGACAGCACCGACGCCAAGCCGGCCGAGCAGCGCCGCATCGCCGATATCCTGCGTCGCGCCACCGAAGCCATCACGGGCAAGTCCCGCGATTGATTCCCCGTTTTCCTATCCGGAGTATCCATGAGCCGTAGCGATCTATCTGTCGAGCGTGTGCGCCATCACCTGAAAATGCGCATGCTCATCGTGTCCCGCGTGGAGCGCGTGGCCGGGCTGATGGCCCGCGTCACCTTCACCGGGGCCGACCTGCAGGACTTCGTGTCGCCGTCCTTCGACGATCACGTCAAGCTGTTCTTTCCGTCCGATCCGTCTCAGCCGCTGGTCCTGCCCAGCGTCACGCCCGACGGCATCAAGTTTCCCGACGACGCGCCGCGCCCGCAGGCGCGCGACTACACGCCGCGCTATTTCGACGCGGCACGCCAGGAACTGGTCATCGACTTCGTGATGCACGGCGACGGTCCCGCATCGACCTGGGCCGAGCGCGCCGCGCCCGGCCAGGTGCTGGGTATCGGCGGCCCGCGCGGTTCCTTCGTGGTGCCGATGGGCTTCGACTGGCATGTGCTGATCGGCGACGAGACCGCCTTGCCCGCGATTTCCCGGCGGATCGAGGAATTGCCCGCGTCCGCGCAGGTCATCGCGCTGATCGAAGTGCCGGAAGCGGACAATGAAATCGCGCTGGAGACCCGCGCGCGGGCTTCGGTGCGGTGGCTGCATCGCAACGGCGTGGCGGCCGGCTACAGCACCCTGTTGCTGGAAGCCGCGCGCGAGCTGAAGCTGCCGGAAGGCGAGGGCTATGTCTGGGTGGCGGCGGAGTCTGCCACCGCTAAGGCGCTGCGCGAGATCATGGTGGGCCAGCATGGCGTGGACAAGCGCCGCATCCGCGCGGCCAGCTACTGGAAGCGCGGCGTCGCGGCCGTGCACGAGTCGCACGACGACTGAGTCTTGCTCATCCCGACAGTGGCTGGCGCCGCGGCCGCCGCGCGCGTCTGAACGCTGCGGCGGCTTTTTCAATCTCGCTTCAACGCGGTTGCACCGCCGCGCCGTCCCGTTCCCGCGCCAGCCGCAGCAGGTTGGCGGCCCGCCCGCCCGCGTCCTCGCGCAGGGCCAGCCCCAATACCGCGCGCGGCCAGTCTAGCGCGAAGGGACGGCAAGCCACGCCGTCCGGCCGCAGGTGGCGCAGCGACGCCGGCACGATGGCCACGCCCATGCCGGCGGCCACCAGATTCACCGCCGACGACAGCTGCGGCGCGCGCTGGCCGATCAGGGGATTGAGACCGTGCTGGCGGCAGGCCGCCATGATGTCGGCGCTGAGACCGTAGCCGGACTTGCGCGAATACAGAATGAAGCGTTCCTGCGCCAGATCGGCCGGCGCCAGCCGCTTGCGCCGCGCCAGCGCATGGCCCAGCGGCAGCGCCACCATCAACGGCTCTTCGTCCAGGGGGGCGAAGGCCAGGCCGCCGTCCAGCGCGAAGGGCGGCCGCACGAAGGCCGCGTCGAGCGCGCCCTCGCGCAGCTGCGCGACCAGGGTTTCGCTGTCGCCCTGGGTCAGCGTCATTTCCACATCCGGGTAGCGCTGCCGGTACTGGCGGATCAGCTCGGTCACCACGGCATTGAACGAGGCGCTTTCGGTGAAGCCCAGCGTCAGCTCGCCCACCTCGCCGCGCGCCGCGCGCCGGGCGGTCTGCAGCGCCGCGTCGGCGCGTTGCAGGATGTCCTGGGCGCAGGTCAGGAAGGCGCGTCCGGCATCGTTCAGCCGCACGCCGCGGCCCTTGCGGTCGAACAGCGGCGTGCCAACCTCTGCTTCCAGCTGGCGGATCTGCTGCGACAGCGGCGGCTGCGCCATGCCCAGCTGCTCGGCGGCCTGCGTGAAGTGCTGGGCTTCGGCGGTGGCAACGAAATAGCGCAGATGCCGCAATTCCATATTGATACCTTTTAAGTTCTAGTTATCAATTTTCCATATATTGGACATTCTAGTTCGAGCCGGCGAAGATGAGCCATCGTTCATCTTCCAAGGATTCATCATGAAAGCCAGCACCCGCTTGCGCGAACTGCTGTCGCGCGGCATCGTCGCCGCCCCCGGCGCCTACGACGGCCTGTCCGCCCGCTTGGTGGAAGCCGCGGGCTTCGACGCGGTCTACGCCAGCGGCGGCGCCATCGCCCGCGCCGCCGGCTATCCCGACATCGGTCTGCTCAGCTTCAGCGAAGTGATGGACCGCGTCGAGAAGATCGTCGACGCCGGCGGTCTGCCGGTGGTGGCCGATGCCGACACCGGCTTTGGCGGCTCGGCCAACGTGGAGCGCACCGTGCGCGCGATGGAGCGCGCCGGCGTGGCCGCCTTCCATATCGAGGATCAGTCCTTTCCCAAGCGCTGCGGCCACCTGGACGACAAGAGCCTGATCGACGCCGGGGAAATGTGCCGCAAGATCCGCATCGCGCGCCAGACGCTGTCCGACGACGACGCGCTGGTCATCGCGCGCACCGACGCCATCGCTGTGGAAGGTTTCGATGCCGCCATCGCGCGCGCCGAACGCTATATCGAGGCCGGCGCCGACATGATCTTCGTCGAGGCGCCCGAAACGCTGGAGCAGATCCGCGCCATCGCGCAGCGCCTGCCGGGCCTGAAGCTCATCAACATGTTCTACGGCGGCAAGACGCCGCTGGTGCCGCTGCCCGAGCTGGAAGCGATGGGCTATCACCTGTCCATCATCCCCTCGGACCTGCAGCGCGCCGCCATCCACGCCATGCAGGCGACGCTGGCCGAGATCCGCAAGCACGGCGACAGCAGCGGGCTGGCCGAGCGCCTGGCCAGCTTCAAGGAGCGCGAGGAGATCGTGCAGACCCGGCGTTATCTGGAGCTAGATCGGGTGTAGGGCGGGGCGTGGTCGCGTCAGCGCGGCTACGCAGGGAGCAGGGATTGCTCGGGAAGGAGCTTCAGCGATCTTCCCGGGTGTGCCACAGGCGCAGTACGTAGATGATCGAGCCCTGGATTTCGTAACGGATTTCGTACTCGCCGACCAGGATCCTCCGGACCTCTCTGGGTTCGAATTGGAAGAGCTGTTCGCCGATGCGCGGGTTGGTCAGCAAACTGGCTGGTGCCTTGGTCAGCGCTTGCACAACCCGTGAGGCGGCGGGCGGGTTTACAGAAGCCAGGAATTCATACAGGCGAGTCAGATCGGAAAGCGCCTTGCTGGTCCATTGCAGCGCCATCAGCGCGGCGCCGGCAGCGGTTGATCCGTACCCAGGCTTGCGGCCCATGCCTGAACGGCCTGGTGGTCGATGATGCGCCCGGCGTCCACATCAGCCAGCGCTTCCTGGGTCAGCCGGTCGCGTTCTTCTTCCTGGGCGATCCACGCAGAAAGCGCCTGCTTCATGATCCAGCCACGCGAGCGTTCAAGCCGCGCAGCCATCTGATCCACCTTGTCCGCCAGCGGTAGCGGGACGTGCGCGGTCAGCACTTTGGTTGCTGCTGTCATGTTGTACCTTCTGGTGGAGTGGGCTTCTGCCTCAGCGAAGAGTCAGCGGATGATCTGAAGATAATCATAGTGATTAAATTTCAATCGATCAAACCACTCATTGGGGATGCTCTCGAGCATGACGCCCGAACGTCCAATCCTGTGAACCTCCGCGTCGTGATGTCATGAAGCAACGGCGGCGAAAACACTCCCGCCGCCGTTGCCTTATTCCCCCGTCGGTTCGGCCGGGCAGCGCGGCGGCAGGCTCAGCGGCCACAGGCGCTGGCCGCGCGCATTGCGCAGGGTACGCATGCCGCACTCCATGCCAACCGAGGCCAGCATGTCGCCGCGCGTGTCGATCAGCAGGGAGGCCGCGTCGGTCGATGCCACCGCGCGCTGGTCCTGGAACGTGGAGGCGCGGGCATACGTGGCGGGGATGGCCAGCTTGCCCTGGCCGTCAACGTAGCCGTAGTGCTGGTCCACGCGCGCCACCGCCAAGCCGTCGCGGCGCTGCCACAGCTCGTCGTAGACCGGGCCGACGTGCTTGCCCTGCTCGTTGACCGCGCGCGCCTGGCCGTTGGCCAGCGCTTTCACCGCGCGGCCCTCGGAGTAAGCGCCGACCCGGCCCGGCACGGCGCTGAGCCTGGGCTTGCCGTCGGTGTCGAAGTAGTCCGTGACCATGCCCTGGTTGGCCACGTGGCGCTGCCGGATCAGCCAGTCCGAGCCAGTCGGCCAGCTCCAGTCGCCGACCGGCAGCGTGGCCACGGTATTGCCCTGCGTGTCGACAAGGCGGTCTTCCTGGCCTTCCTGGTGGCCCAGGCGCAGCGCGCGCGCCGGCGAGCCGTGGAAGACGGAACCGCCCAGGCGCTCGGGCGCGATCTGCCAGCTTCCCGAGCTGTCTACGTAGCCGAGCCGGTCGCTGCGCTGGATGCCCAGCCAGCCGCCCAGCGGCGTGATGTCGGCGTCGGAGATTTCCCGGACCGACGTCGTGTCGCGCGAGATCTGCCACAGGCGCTGGTTGGTCCGGGCCATGTAGCCGCCGGACGCGTCCTGCGCCACCTCCAGATGCGCGGCGAAGGGCGTGAGCACGCGGCCGTCGCGGGACGCCAGCGCGGACGGGCGCAGGTATTCTTCTGTCTGCGAGCCGGCCTGGCGCAGCTGCCACAGGTCGCCGACCTCCGGGCGCGCCTCGCGGTACTCGGGCGGCACGATCCACTTGCCCTGCGTGTCGATGATGCCGGCGCGGTTCTCGCCCAGCGCGGCCTCGGCCCGGCCATCGCGGAACATGCCGATGCGCTGGAACGCCGGCGGCGAGATTTCCTTGCCGGCGATGAAGTCGTACAGGCCCCAGGGATCGCCCTCGGCGGCGGTGTTCAGGAAGCGCACCAGGCCCGGGCCGGCCACTTCGGCCTCGAAGAAATCGGGCAGTTCGTACAGCTTGCCGGCGCGGTCCACGATGCGCGCGGCGCCCTGGGCATAGGCCAGTGCGTAGCCGTGGCGGAACTGGCCGATGTGTTGCTGCGGAGGCAGGTCCATGGGCTTGCCGCGCGCGTCGAGCAAGCGCATGCCGGCCTCGGTGCGGGCGACAAAGCGCATGTCGTTCGCGGCCGGCTTGTCGCCGTCCTCGTCGCCGCCGTACTCGTCTTCGGATTCGTCCAGCGAGGCCACCGATTCCCAGGATGGGTCGGTCACGATGGTGCCGTCGGCCAGCACCAGGCCGGCGCGCGCCTCCTCGCATTGGCAGTGGCCCTGCGTCAGCAGGGCCAGCGGCGCGTCCGGTCCGGCGTGGCGCAAGGCGCGCATGGGCTGCTCGCTCAGCGCGGCCAGCGCGGCGGCGTCCAGCGCCGGCTTGCCATCGGGATTGAACACGGCCAGCAGCTTGCCGTCGGCGTCGTGCAGCCACAGGCGGCCGTGGACTTCGTCGAAGCCATCGATCTGGCCGACGGCGGCGGGCAGGGCGGCGCCGTCGACCCAGCCGCCGCCTGGCGTCAGCAGGCCGAGCGGCCGGCGCGCTTCGCTCAGGAACAGCGCATAGCCTTGCGTCTGGCGCGGCGTGGCCAGATCCTTGCCCAGCGTCACCGCCTCGGTCCTGCCAGGCACCCACAGCTTCGCGGTGTCGCCGCTCATGGACAGCAGCGCCTTGCCTATCGGTTCGATGCGGCGCGATTGGCGTTCGTCGATGTTGCCCAGGCGCTGGCCCTTCGCGTCCAGCAGCTCGTAGCTGCCGCGCCGCAACTCGGCCAGCCAGAAGGCGCCCATCGGCGCCAGGCTGCGATAGCCCTTGCCTGCACCTATGGCCTCGCCCTTGGCGTCCAGCAGCACGACTTCCTCGCGGCCCTGGGCGACGGCCAGCGTCCAGCCGGACTGGACCGTGATTTCCTCGTAGCGCGGTTCGACCACCCATTCCCACTTGTCGTTCAAGAGCCCGTATTCGCCGCGCTCGGTGGCGGCGATCAGCAGATCCTTGCCGTAGGCGCCGGTAATGCGCCGGCCCGGCTCGTCGTAGCGCCGGGTGCCGTCGGGCGCCTGGTACTCGGGGCGGTAGCGCACGATCAGCCGCGCGGGCAGGCCGTCCGACAACTGCGCGTTGTCCACGGACGCGTCGAGCGCGTCGCCGGTCGGCTTGCCCTGGCGGTCGATGATCTGGCGCTTGCCGTCCAGCGTGACGATCGCCAGCCCGGCCTCGACGAAATCGGAAACTTCGTCGAAGCGCGGCGCGATGGCCATGCGGCCGCGGGCGTCGATATAGCCCCACTTGCCTTGCCACTGCACGGCGGCCAGCCCGTGATGGAAATCGCCGACCTGGTCGAAGATCGGCTTGATCGCGAGGCGGCCCTTGTCGTCCAGGAAGCCCCAGGCGTGTCCGCGCAGGGACGCATTGGTCGGCACGCGCTTGATCGGCAACAGGGCCGAGGGCAGCAGCACGGCGGCGCGGCCTTCGGAAATGGAACGGATGCAACCGCTGACGGCGTCGCTGCCGCCATCGTAGAAGCCGCCGGTCGCCAGCGGGCTGGGCGAATCGTAGGCGCAGGACGCGTGCCAGTATTGCGCCTGCGCGGCCAGGGGCAGGCCCAGCACGGCGACGGCGCAGGCCAGGCGGGTGAGGGGAATCAGGCGTAAGGTCATGACTGTCCGGCTTGGGCGGTTTCGGTGGCCGGCGCGTATTGCAAGCCGGCGGCGTCGGGGCAGGCGAGCGGCTTGGCCGGCCAGGTCACGCGCTGCTGCGCGTCCTGGATGACGACGGCGCCGCAGACCAGCGAGAACGAGGCGGCTGCCTGGCCGCGCGGGTCGATGTACATGAGCTGGTCGCCACGCCGCGCCAGGGCGCGGCCTTCGCGGAAGTCGTCGGCCCAGGCGAACTCGGGCGCGATGGCGTAGCGGCCGGTGAGGTCGATGTAGCCGTACAGCTTGCCGCTGCGCTGCTCGCGCCGCGCCCGCGCCAGGCCGTCGCGCAGCGGGCCCAGCTTGTTGAAGTACGGGCCCACGACGCGCTTGCCCTCGGCATTGACGAACCCATGGCGGCCGTTGTCGCCTTCGTACACCACCACGCCTTCGCTGGCGGTGGACGCGTCCACGCTATAGGTCTTATTGAAGCGCGCGATCTCGCGGCCCTGCATGTCCACCATCACGCTGCGCGAGCCGTCGCGGTCCTCGACCACCAGCCGCTGCATCGAGGCCAGCGGCATGGCGTCGCCCAGCCTGGCCTGCACGATGGCGCCGTTCTGGTCCATCAGGCGATAGCCCTGCGGGGTATTGACGCGCGCCAGGCCATCGGGCTGCACGAAGAAGGGATTGAACTCGCCGTTCTCGGCGGCGATCTTCATATTGCCGCGCGCGTCGATGGCGCCCTTGCGGTCGTCGTAGCTGAGCGAGATCCAGTCGCCGAACTGGCGCTGGTTCTCGGGCTTGCCCTGGAACAGGCGGACCGAACCGCCGCGCGCGTCGAACAGCATGGTGCCGCCGTCGGCCAGCAGGCCCATCTGGCGGCCGCCCTCCAGCGCCTGGGGCTTGCCGCGCAGCAGCGGCGAGGCCTTGCCGGAGGGCAGGTGGTGCAGGCGGTAGAAGCTGTCGTAGGCATCGGACTGCCCGGCCGGCTTGGCTTCTTCGGTCAGCATGTAGCCCTGGCCGAGGTAGTCCAGCCGGTACGCGCCTTCGTAGTCGGGCTTGATGCGCCATTTGCCGTCGCGGCCGATCACGCCCCAGCGGTCGCCGGATTGCGCGCGGGCCCAGTCGCCCTCGAACTTTTCGATGCCGGCCAGCGAGGGCTTGAGCGCGGGCGCGTTCTTGCGGATGTCCCACAGGCCCCAGACGCGTTCGTGATCGTCGTCCAGCGCGTAGTACGTGATCAGGCCGCCGTCGAGGTACTCGCCATTGCGGCGGACGGCATCGGGCAGGGCCGTCTTGCGGCCCAGCGCGTCGAGCAGCACGGTCTGGTTGCGGCTGTTGGCGTCAAAGGGCAGGGCCCAGGCATAGCCGCTGTTGAACGTATCCAGCTCCTGGTACCTGGGCGGCACCGCCCAGCGGCCGGCGGCGTCTATCGCGCCGACCTTGTCGTCGCGCGTGTGCGTCACCAGCGGCAGGCTGGCGTCATAAGTCGCGATGCGGCTCCACGAGGGGTCGATCACGATCTTGCCGTCGGCGGTGAGGATGCCGTTGGGCTGTTCGTAGTCGCTCGGCGATAGCGTCGCCAGCGGCAACAGCGCGGCCTCGCGCGCCGACAGCCGCTTGTCCGGCTGCACCGGCGTCACGCTGTAATCGCGCAGGCGGGCCGCCTGCGTGTGGCTCAGCAGCGGCTGGCCGTCGGCTGCGTAGATCTGGATCAGGGTCTCCGGGCGGTTGGCCGAGCCTATGGCTGCATCGGCCGCTGCCGCGGCTGCGTCGGCCGCCGCTTCCGCGACAGCTGCTTCCGCGACGGCGGCATCCACGGCCTGGCCTGCTTCCTGCGCCGCGTCCACCGCCACGGGCGCGGCATCGGCGGCTTGCGCCTCGACCGGCATGGCGGTCGGCCCTGGCGCGGGCATGTTCGCGGCGGGCTTGGGCATGATGACCATGGGCGGCGGCGGATCCGCGACGGCGGGAGGATCGGGCAGCCGATAGACCGGAAGGGGCGTCGGAGGCGCCGGGTCCGGCTCGCGCGCGGGGCGGGCCTGCGCCGCGTCGGCGGCCGCGCCCGGCTCGGCATTCCTGTCGTTGCGCTTGCGCGCCGTGCGCGGGGACGGCGGCTCGGCGAGCGAGGTGTTGGCGGCGGCCTGCGAGGCGTCGATGGCGGCGTGGGTGGCGTCAACCGCCTCGTCCGTCGCCCCGTCGGTCGTCGCATCGGTGGCGCCGTCCGAGGTCCGGGCATAGACCCAGGCGCGACCGTTCTGGATGTCCACGCGGCCTTGCGGCAGGGACAGGATGCTGAGCCGGCCGACGGGATCGACCAGCAGGATCGCTTCGTCGTCGCGCAGCACCGTCCAGCCTTCGCGCTTTTCCGGCCAGGCATAGTCCTGCCTGAAGCTGCGCATCGGCCGGAGGTCGGCGTCCAGCAGTATCGCCGGAGCGTTGTGTTCCCGCTTGACCAGCCATGCGCCCGGCGCAAGCAGCGCGACGCGATCGCCATAGCGTTGCTTCGACAGCGGTCGGCCCTGCGGGTCCACGAACTGCCAGCGCCCGTCGCGGCGCACGGCGATGACGTTGCCGTCGCGCAGCGGCGCCTCTTCGGAGCGCAGCGTTTCCGGCGGCACGGCCCAGCGGCCATTGGCGCTCAGCAGTCCCCACCAGCCGTTGTAGCGCGAGGCGCGCCGTTGCGCGGGGATCTGGCCCTGCGTCGGCTCGCCCAGCGCCATGACGTCGTCCGGCAGCGTCAGCGCGCGGCCCGTGGCGACGTTGAACAGGCGCGGCGGCTGCGGCACCTCGATTTCGGCCAGCGTCTGTCCGGGCCGGAAGCCCCAGCTGCGCGCGCCCAGCGGCAGCGTCTTGACTGTCTGGCCCTGGCGGTCGATGAGCACGTCGCGCTCGTCGATCCGGACCAGCGCCGTGCCTTGCGCGTTGAAGCCGGTTGCTTCCGCGTAGGCCGGGCGGATGGCCCAGGCGCCCTTGGCGTCGATATAGCCCCACAGGTCGTCCTGGCGCACCGCGGCCAGCCCGTTCTGGAACGGCGTGGCCTCCTGGAACGCGGGCGCGATGGCCATGCGGCCTTGCTTGTCGATATAGCCCCAGCGGCCGGCCTCATCTTCCTCGCTGCCGGTCATGACGGCGGCCAGTCCTTCGTGGAAGGGCTGCGCGCAGGGCGTGTAGGGATTGATCTCGTAGGTGCCGCGCTGGCATTCGCGCTGCCAGTCGGACATGGCGTGGGCGGGGCCGGCACCCAGGGCGGCCAGCGCGGCGGCCAGCGCCAGCGGACGGAAGAACGGCGCGCGCGTCATGCCGCCTCGCGCGCGGGGAAGGGTGCGCGCGTGCGCGCCGTCTGGATGTTGCCTGGCCGGACCTGCCGCATGGTATGTCTGCCGGAATAGTTGGGAAGGGGGCACTGTAACCAAGCATGGCCGGCATCGCTGCGATAAATGTAACTATAGAAAACGATCCGTTAACAAGACGCCGGCATGGGCGCCGCGCGTCGCGGCGAGTCGCCCGCGTCAGCCCGCTCTGCGCAGTTCGCCTCGGGTGCGCGGCACGGCGCGCCGGCCGTCATCGCCTGGCATGCGCCGCGCGCATGCGGAACGTGAAAAATAATCGGTTGAGCACGCGCCCGCGCGAGGCTGTAATGCCATCATGCCCGCCAGCATGGGGGCCGACGCCACACGCCGGAGTCCGCCATGCCCCTTGCCGCCTCTTCCTCGCCGCCGCGCGTCACGCCCGCCCTGCTGTGGGCCATGGTGCTGGCCGGCGGCGTCATCATGGGCCTGGCCCTGGGCGTGCGCCATGTGCAGGGGCTGTTCCTGCTGCCGGTCAGCATGGACCGGGGCTGGTCGCGCGAAACCTTCGCCATGGCCATGGCGCTGCAGAACCTGACCTGGGGCGTCGCCCAGCCCTTCACCGGCATGATCGCCGACCGCCATGGTTCGGCCAAGGTCATCGCCGCCGGGCTGGTTTTCTATGCGGTCGGACTGATCGGCATGACGCTCGCGGTCACGCCGGCGATGTTCTTGCTGACGGCGGGGATCTGCGTCGGCATCGCCCTGTCCGGCACCGCCTTCGCCGTCATCTACGGCGCGTTGAGCCGGCTGGTCGCGCCCGAGCGGCGCAGCTGGGCGCTGGCCGTGGCCGGCGCGGTCGGGGGATTGGGGCAGTTCACGCTGGTGCCGGCGGCGCAGTGGCTGATCAGCGGCGCGGGCTGGACGCGGGCGCTGTCGCTGTTCGCCGTGGCGCTGGCCGTGGCCTTGCCGCTGGCGCTGATCCTGCGGGAAGCGCGGCGCCACGCGTCCGGCGTCGGCCCGTCGGAGCGCGACCAGCCGTTGGGGCAGGCGATCCGCGAAGCCTTCGCGCAGCGCGGCTTCTGGCTGCTGAACCTGGGTTTCCTGGCCTGCGGCTTCCAGCTGGCCTTCATCGGCACGCACTTGCCCGCCTATCTGGCCGACCGTGGCCTGCGCGCGGCCGATGGCGTGGCGGCGCTGGCCATCATCGCGCTGGCCAATATCGCCGGCACCTATGTCTGCGGCATCCTGGGCGCGCGGTATCGCCGCAAGCACCTGTTGGCCTACATCTACCTGATCCGCGCCGGCGCGATGGCGCTGTTCTTCCTGCTGCCGCTGTCGGTGTGGTCGGTCTACGCCTTCTCGGCCGTCATGGGCTTCATCTGGCTGGGCACGGTGCCGCTGACCAATGGCCTGATCTCGCAGGTGTTCGGCGTGCGCTACATCACCACGCTGTTCGGCTTCGTGTTCTTCGGCCACCAGCTGGGCTCGTTCCTGGGCGTGTGGCTGGGCGGGCTGGTGTACGAGGCCACGCACTCCTACGACCTGATCTGGCTGGGCGCGATCGCGCTGGGGCTGCTGGCAGCCATGCTGCATTGGCCCATCGACGACCGCGAACTGCCGCGCCCGCGCATGGCGCCGGCACGCGCCTGAAGGCCGGCCCCGGCGCCCGCGCGCGGGAACGGCGCCGGGGCGCTACAGCGGCCGATGCTGCGTGCCCGCGCCCATCGTGATGTGCAGCATGCGACAGGGGGCGGCCGCCTTGGCCGTGTGCCAGACGCCCCTGGGCACGACATAGGCCTGGTCGGCGCGCAGGATCACGGACTGGATGCCGGTGGGCCATTCCAGCTGCAACTCGGTTTCACCGGCGATCACACGCAGCAGCTCGTCGGCCTCGGGGTGCATTTCCCACTGTTTCCAGTCCGAGGCGAATTCATATTCCGACACCAGCCAGCCTCGGCCGTAGGCGTCGAGCTGGTCCGGCGACTGCGACCAGAAGGCATTGCCGCCCTGTGTCGTGATGGAGGCGCCGTCGGGGTTGAGCAGCACGTAGTGCTTCGTGAGATCGGTGGCCATGGCATGCGCTCCTGCGCGGGGTGAGGTTGCGGCCATGGTACGGCCATTCCATGTCAGCGGAAAAGCGGTTGGAGCGGCGACAGGGAGGCCCGTCTTCAATGGCCGGCGGCGGCCTGCCTGATCCAGTCGGCGATGTCGCGCACGGCAGGCTGCACGTAGGCTTCGCGGCCCAGCAGCATGAAGCGCAGCTTTTTCCAGAGCGTCCAGTCGCTGGCGATCTGGTCGTTGAATTGCGGCGCGCGCAGCAGCACGTGGCCGGCGTCGGGCACCAGCATGACGCGCTTGTCCGGTGCGTCGGCGAACAGCAGGCGATAGCGCGCGGCGTTCACGGCTGCATCGACGTTCGGGTCCATCTCGCCCCACACGGCCAGCACCGGGCCGCGCATTTTCGGGATCCAGCCGGACGCATCCGACAGATAGTTGCGTTGCACGTAGCGGGCGCGCGCCGGAGTCATGTCGGGCCGCGCCGCCAGCACATCCGCCAGCGGACGTGGTTTGCCGAACAGCGCGTCGTTGCTAGTCTGTTCGGCCGCCAGGCGGCGTTCGATCTCGTCGGCCGCCACGCCCTGGGCCTGCAGCCGCTTGCGCGTGTAGTAGGCGCCCTGGTCACGCCAGTTCACCGCGCCGCCGATGATGACGGTGAAGGCGGGTTGCGCGCGGCTGGCGACGATGGGCAGCACCCAGCCCGCTTGCGAGTAGCCCAGGAAGCCGACCTTGGCGGCATCCACGCCGGGTTCGGAGCGCACGCGCAGGTAGGCGGCCATGGCCTCGGCGGCGCGGTCCTGCATGGATTGGTCCAGCCAGTTGCCGGCGCTGCGGCCCACGCCGGGCTTGTCCCAGGTGAACACGCCGATGCCCTGGTCCAGCAGTTGGTTGATGAAGGGCAGGTAGCCGTCGTCCGCGTAGCGGTCCTGCGGGCCGTCGCCGTGCACGAACAGGGCCACCGGCGGCGCGGCCACGTCGCGCGGCAGGATCAGCGTGCCGGACAGACGGTCCGTCCCGGCATGGAAGGTGAGCGTGCGCGTCGTCGCCGATTCCAGCGAGAAGTCGCGCAGGCCGCTGAAGCACAGCAGCGCGGCGATCGCGGCGCTCAGGGCGAGTACGGCGGCGATGACGATCCGCGCGCGCCGGCGCAGCGGGAACAAGGTCGACGGAAAGGTGGGCAAGACAGGCCTGTCGTGGTCGGTATGCGCGGTTTTATTGTTAGATTGTTTAGTCTAATTATTATTCATGGCGCCCGGGGACCTGTCAAATCGCGCACCGGCGGGCGCGGCGCGGATACCGGGGGCGATGCGCCATGGCGGTCGCTGCAGGGTTACAGTAGGGGCCTCGCGGACGGGCCTTCGCCCGCGCCGCCATCATGAACAGCCATGGCCGCCGCGTCGCCTGACGCGGCGATGCAGTGGCGCACGGGGGAACAGCATGAATCGCGGATTCGAAGGCGTCAGGCCGGCGTCCGAATCATCCATCGAGATCAGTTTCGAGTTCGAAGGCCGGCGCTGCGTCGAGCGCATCCGCGCCAAGCCCACCGCCGCCAACCTGAAGCGCGCCGCCGAGCGCAGGAGCGCCATCCAGGCAGCCATCGCGCGCGGCGATTTCGATTACGACACCGAATTTCCCAAGCGCGGCGCTGCCGGCAAGCCCACTCAAGATCCAGCATGACCAGCGATACCTCCATACCCCTGCAGGACCTGACGCCCGACACTTTCCGCGCCTATGGCTGGATGCTGGGCAAGCCCATGCCGGACGGCAATGGCGTGCCGCTATTCACGAACGCCGCCACGGATTTCTGGCAGGAACACGTGTTCAACACGGGCGGCGGCGGCGATGCCGAACTCTTGTGGGTCAACTATCGCAGCCGCGACGCCGACATCGCCAGCCTGGAAAAGCATCTGCTGACCCAGCAGGCCATCGTGCCGCTGACCGGCGCGGTGGTGCAGGTGGTGGCGCAGAGCGCGCAGGACGGCAGCCCGGACCTGGCCACGCTGGCGGCCTTTCGCGTGCCGCAGGGGCAGGGCGTCTGCATGCGCGCCGGCTGCTGGCACGCGACGCGCGTGGCCGGCGATGAAGTGGCCTGTCTGATGCTCACGCGTCGCTCGACCACGCTGGACCTGATCCAGCACCTGAGCACGGACGCATCGATCACGGAAAGCGCCATCGCGGCGATTCCGGCGCATCGCCTGGCCGGCCTGGAACGCCTGGACTGAGCCGCGCCCGGCGAGGCGGCGGCCCTAGAAATCGTCGCTGCGCCAGACCTTCAGCACGCGGCCGAAGATCTGCAGGTCCATGCCTTCGGTAATGTCCCAGGCGTCGTACTTGGGGTTTTCCGATTTCGCGCGGATCAGCAGGCCGCGCGCGCTGGGTATGCGCTGCAGGCGCTTGATGAACCCCTCGTTGCCGACGCGGAAGAAGAACACGCCGTCGATATCGGCCTTTTCCACGCCCAGGTCCACCAGCAGCGGATCGCCCGGATTGAACATGGGGCGCATGCTGTCGCCGAAACCCGTCACCACGCAGAGCTTGTTGGCCGCCGTGTAGTGGCGCACGTTCCTGTGCAGCCATTCCTGGCTGACGCGCAGACTCTGGATCACGCCCGGCTGGTCGCGCAGTTCCACGCCCGCGCCCATGGCGCCACCGGTGTCGAAGCGCGGGATGCGCAGGTCATCGTCATCCGTGGACGGCTGATGCGGCGAGTCCAGCACCAGCGAGCCGGACCCCGAACCGGCGTCGGCCGATTCGTCCAGCAATTGCTCCAGCGTCAGGCCCAGCCCGGCGGCCAGCCGTGATGCGTACTTCGAGCGTTCGCTGTCGCGGCCTTCGAGCGCGGCGATGGTGCCGACGCCCACGCCGGTGCGGGCTTCGAGTTGTTCGAGGGTGAGGCCGAGCGCGCTGCGGTAGCGCCTGATTTGTTTTCCGAGTGCCATGGGGTGGGACGCTAACAGTTGTGGAAAATTGTGCAACAACAAGTGTTGAAATCAGAATTATACATTTGTAGAATTGCCTTATGAACCACACGAAATATGTACGTCTTTCAGATGGAAGCATTGGTAGCGTATTGCTACTGAAACCCGGCTGTCCGCCGCTGGGCGCGTTGCAGCGCGCCCGGGCCGGCGCGGCGCCGGCAAGACTGGCGGCGGAGCCAGGCAAGGCAATGGATCACATGGACAAGGAGCGGCAGATGGAACAGGCAAGGCAGGCGGTATTACGGGTGTCGCAGGGCTGGGTCGCGCCGGCGCGGCGCGAGGCGGCGGTCACGCCCAAGGCGGCGGCGCCGCGCGCGGTCATCAGGCTGGCGCCGCGCACGGCGCCCACGGAAGCCGATCAGGCCGAAGCCCTGATCATGGACTGGTATCACTGGACCCGCGGCTATCGCCCCAAGCTGGGCGTGGGCCGCATCGCCGCCTTCGCGCGCGGCATGGTGCCGGACGACGCCTATGTCGACAGCGAAGACGTGGATGCGCGTTTGAACGCCGCGCGTTGCCAGCAGGTGGACTTGTGCATCGACGAGCTGCCCTGGCAGCAGCGCGCCGCCATCGGCGTGCATGCCGGCAACAAGGCCGCCGGCGCGGCCGTGTTCCGCAATCCACGCCTGTCGCCGCAAGCGCAGCATGCCGCCTACCTGGACGCGCGCGCCGCCTTGTTGCCGGCGCTGCGCCGGCGCGCGCTGCTGGTCGCTGGCCAGGTGCGACACGCCGATCGCCAAAGCGCTTGTGAGGGTCGGGCGGCCGCTGCATAATGATTTCCGTCGGGGCAAGTTGCGCCCGGCCAAAACAGAACCCGCGGAACTGCACCGACTAGCAGGCCGCGGGTTTTTTGTTGCCGGCCGATCGCCGCATTCCGACAGGTTTTCAAAGAGGCTCCCGGGCGCATGCCCAGGAGCCTCTTTTTCTTCGCAGGACCATTCCGTCCGCGGCGCACGCGACTTGCGTGACGCAAGCGCATCGCCATGCGCGCGGCCCGGTGGTCCTTCTTTCATGGATGCGCGGCAGGGGCCGCCATTCCGTTTCGCCCGCCATTTCCGGCGGGTTTTTTTTGGAGTCAGCAATGGCTGGTACTACCGTTTCGCAATTCGTTCAGACCCAGGGCACGCAGCTGGAAGTGTCCACCACGAGCACCAACGACCTGGCCGCCACCGGCCTGACCTACGCCGACCTGGCCATCACCATCAAGGACCCGAACTTCCAGGGCGGCCAGACCACCGAGATCGACGTCACCGTGCTCAAGTCCGCCGCCAAGGAATACGCGCTGGGCCTGGACGACAGCGGCACCTTCAGCATGGCCGGCAACTGGAAGGCCGGCGACGCCGCCCAGAAGGTGCTGGTCGCGGCCCGCAGCGACAAGAAGAGCCGCGCCTTCCGCGTGACCTTCGCCGATGGCTCGAAGTTCGAGTTCCTGGGCCTGGTCACGCAATACCAGTGGCAAGGCCAGCTGGACAACGTCGTGTCCGCCACGTTCAACGTGCGCGTCACCGGCGCCGTCAAGATGACCGACGCCCCGGCCAACGGAGGCTGAGCGCCATGACGGACACGTCCATCAAGGCCCGCGCCAAGGCGCCAGCCAGCCTGCGCGACCGGGTCACCGATCCGCTGGCGGGCTTTCGCTCGGAAGCGCTGAACGTTCCCGAGTGGGACGGCGCCAGCGTGATCGTGCGCGCGCCCAGTCCCAGCGATCACCTGTTCCACATCCGCGCCATCTGGGCCGCCGCGGGCGTCACGCCCGGCGAGGCCGATGACAGCGTGCGCGCCAAGCTGGACGCGCCGGGCGTGGACTACACCCGCGCCTCGGCCAGCCTGCTGGTGCGCACGCTGTACGAGCAGACCGAAGCCGGCCCGCGCCGCGTCTTCGGCGACGCCGACGTGGACGCCGTGGCCGCGGCTTTCGGCCCGGCGCACCTGATGCTGGCGGCCAAGGCGATCGAGCTGGGCAACCTCGGGGAGGGAGCCGACGCGCACGCAAAAAAGCCTTCCAGGAAACGCCAGACCTCCGTTTCCTGATGATCCTGGCCCTTCGGCTGGGCCGCACCCTGGGCGAGTTGATGGATGCCATTGACACCCATGAGCTGTCCCTGTGGCGGGAGTTCAACCGCCAGTCGCCGCTGGGCGACGAGCGCGCCGACCTGCTGGCCGCCAGCCTTGCCGCCGTGGTGGCGCAGGCGGCGGGCGCCAAGGTCCGCGTCACGGACATGCTGGTGCGCTGGGACGCCGACGATGCGCAGCCGTCCGCCGAGGCGGGCGCCGACGCATTGAAGGCGTTCCTGCTGTCGAAGGTCAACAAGGGGTCTTGATGACGTGTCCGGCCCGCCGCGTGCGGGCCGGGGGCGGCACGATGATGTGTGGAAAATCATGACGAACAACTCAAGCAGCGTCGCCGCGCAACAGGCCTTGGACAATGCTGTGAAGCAGACGACCGCCAGCCTGAAGGCGCAGACGCTCGAAATGCAGAAGGCCGCGCTGGCCATGCGCGACTACAACAAGGCGGCTGGTCTGGCGGGCACGACGGGCAAGGCGGAAGCCGTCTCGCTGAAAGCCTCCAACGCCGAACGCGGCAAGTCCGTGCAATTGCTGGGCAAGGAAACGCAGGCGCGGCAGTCGTCGCTGGCGGATCAGGCCATTGCCGACATGGACCGCGCCCTGGCGCTGTCGGGCAAGACCTCCGCGGCGGACAAGATGGTGTACGAAACCTCGCGCGGCAAGTTCGCGGGCGAGGACGAGGGCACCAAGAACATGCTCATGTCGGCGGCCAGGGAAACCGACTGGAACGACGAGGAAAGCGCACGGCGCGCTTATATCAACAGCGTGACCGGCAAGAATCCGGAACGCGACGCCGAGAACGCCAGGAAGCTCGGCTGGGCCAGGGACGAGTACGCCAGGGGCGGCCTGACGGATACGCAGCTCTACAAGCAGGAACGCGAGCTTGGCAAGAAGGACGACCCGGACTTCATGACCAAGCTGATCGACAGCCTGACCGACTCGGCGCGCGAGGGCGCGGGCAAGATCCAGGACATCCTGGGCACCCGCATGTACGACTTCGTCTCCGACAAGTTCGACAAGATGGGGCTGTCGTTCCTGAACTCGGTGGCGAAGATGGTCAGTTCGGCCGCGTCGGCCAAGCTCATGGACCTGATGTTCGGTGATTTCACCAAGGGCGGGCCGCTGGGCGGCTTGCTTGGCGACATCGGCGGATTCTTCGGGGATATCGGCAATTCGGTGATGGGTTTATTCGGGTTTGGTTCCCAGCCCGTCGCACAGGCCTTCCCGGTCAAGTTCGCGACAGGCGGCGCATTCACCAACGGCATCGTCAGTCGCGCCACCGCCTTCCCCATGGGCCTGATGGGCGAAGCCGGCCCCGAAGCCGTGATGCCGCTGCATCGCGGCGCCGACGGCTCGCTGGGCATCCGCGCCTCTTTCGCCGGACTGCCACAAGACAGTGGCGCCGGCACCGGCGCGGGCGGCGTGGCCGTGAACGTCTACGTACAGGACGGCAACGTCAGCGCCAGTTCCGATTCCGGCGAACCGGGCTGGAAGCAGTTCGGCCAGCAGATCGGCGAGTACGTCACGCAGCTGGTGGACCGGCGCATGTCGCAGTCCTACCGCCAGGGCGGCCTCGCCTGGCAGGCCAGCAACAACCGTTTGGGAGCCTGAGCATGGCATTCGAAGTCTTCAACTGGTCGCCTCGGCCCAATCCCGTCGGCGCGTTCAAGGACCGCACGTTGCGCGTGCAGTTCGGCGACGGCTACGAGCAGGAAGCCGCCGACGGCATCCATACCGTCACGCAGTCCTGGCCGTTGCAATTCGTGGGCAACGAAGTCTACGTGCGTCCCATCCTGGATTTCGTGCGCCGGCATGCCGGCGGCAAGTCCTTCATGTGGACGCCGCCGCTGGGCGAGGCGGGCCGCTACAAGGCGCGCTCGCTGTCGGTGCAGCCCATGGGCGCGGACATGTACACCATCGCGGTCACGTTCGAAGAGTCCGTGGCCCCCTGAAGCGCGCGCCGGCGGACCCGGCCGGGCGCGCAATTTCCGCGACGCGGATGGAGTTTGAGCAAATGGGCATCAACGCAGACATACAAAAACTTGAGCCGGGCGCGCTGGTCGAGCTGTTCGAGCTGGACGCCAGCGGCATCGGCGGCGAGGTCCTGCGGTTCCACGGCTATATGCAGGTCGGACCGATCTTCTGGCAGGGCCAGCGCTACGAGCCCTGGGCCATCCAGGCCGAGGGTTTCGAGCAGGTGGGCGAAGGGCAGCAGCCCTCGCCCACGCTGCGCGTGGGCAACATCGGCCAGGATGCGCAGGGCCGGCCGTTGGCCGGCGTGATCTCTTCGCTGTGCGTGCACCTGGACGACCTGGTGGGCGCGCGCGTGGTGGCGCGGCGCACGCTGGGCAGATATCTGGACGCCGCCAATTTCCCGGAGGGCAACCCCAGCGCCGATCCGCGCGAAGAGCTGCCGCCGGAAATCTGGATCGTGCAGCAGAAGACGCTGGAGACGGCGCAGGTGGTCGAGTTCACGCTCGCCAGCGCGCTCGACTTCAATGGCCAGAAGCTGCCCGACCGGCCCATCATCGCCGGCGTGTGCGCGTGGCTGCGCAAGGGCGGCTATCGCGGCCCCTACTGCGGCTACACCGGCGGGCGCATGTTCGACCTCAATGGCAACCGCGTCACCGATCCCACGCTGGACCGCTGCTCGGGCCTGATGTCCGACTGCAAGAAGCGCTTCGGTGAATACGAGGTCATCAACTTCGGCGGCTTTCCGTCGGCCGACCTGATCAGGGGCTAGCATGCGCAAGAAGACCTTGCAGGCGATCCGCGACCATGGCGTGGCGGCCTATCCGCTGGAATGCTGCGGCCTGGTGCTCAAGGCCGGCCGGCGCGAGTGGTACCAGCCCTGCCGCAACACGGCGGCCAGCGCCGAGCACTTCGTGATGTCGGCCGAGGACTACGCCGCCGCCGAGGAAAGCGGCGACATCGTGGCCGTGGTGCACTCGCATCCGGACGCGCCGGCCGCGCCCAGCGAGGCCGATCGCGTCGCCTGCGAGGCGTCGGGCCTGCCCTGGTACATCGTGGCGGTGGAGAAGTCCGAGAACGGCGATGTTGTCGCCGGCGAGATCCGTGGCTTCGCGCCCGAAGGCTACCGGGCGCCGCTGCTGGGCCGCCAGTTCGCGCACGGCGTGCTGGACTGCTACACGCTGGTGCGCGACTGGTACGCGCGCGAGCGCGATATCGTCCTGCCCGATTTTTCGCGCGACGACGGCTGGTGGGAACCCGGCAAGCCGGGCGACCTGTACATGGACCACTACGCCGAAGCCGGCTTTCGCCCCTTGCGGGCCGATGAAGCGCTGGGGCCGGGCGATGTGGTGCTGATGCAGGTCCGCTCGGACCGCGCCAACCACGCCGGCGTATTCCTGGGCGACGAACCCCTGGCCGAGGCCCCCGGCCTGCACCCGTTGCCGGACGCCATGCTGCATCACCTGTACGGACGCGATTCCGAACGCGTGGTGTACGGCGGCTTCTGGCGCGAATCGACCCGCGCCGTGCTGCGCTACCAAGGACAACCATGATCGAAAGAATACGTACCGTGCGGCTGTACGGCTGGCTGGGCCGCGCCTTCGGCCGCGAGCACCGGCTGGCCGTGGCCAGTCCGGCCGAGGCGGTCAGGGCGCTGTGCGCGCTGCTGCCCGGTTTTGAGAAGGCGCTGGCCGACAGCGGCGAGCGCGGCGTGCGCTTCGCCTGCTTCGCGGGCAAGCGCAACCTGGCCGAGGACGAGCTGGGTCTGCCGGTGGGCGACGATGCCATCCGCATCGCGCCGGTGCTGGCCGGGGCCAAAGGCGGCGGCCTGTTCCAGACCATCCTGGGCGCCGTGCTGCTGGCGGCGGCGACCTTCTACTCGGGTGGAATGGCCGCGGCCTTCAAGGCCGGCACCTGGGTCAGCGCCGTCGCCGCCATGGGCGCGTCCATGATGCTCAACGGCGTGGCGCAGATGCTGTCGCCGCAGCAGCGCATGCTGAGCGTCGGCGACGGTCCGGACAACGGCGCTTCCTACAACTTCAACGGCCCCGTGAACACCACGGCCCAGGGCAATCCCGTGCCGCTGCTGTATGGCGAAATGTTCGTCGGCAGCGCCACCATCTCCGCGGGCATCTACTCGGAAGACCAAGCATGAAACAACGACAACGCATCCGAAAAAAGGCGCCTTCGGGCGCCTTTTCTCATGGCGCGCCCCTCCCGGCTGGCCACAAGGGCGGCAAGGGCGGCGGCGGGGGCCGCACGCCCGTGGAAGTGCGCGACAGCCTGCACAGCACGGCCTATGCCCGCGTCATCGACCTGCTGGGCGAGGGCGAGATCTACGGGCCGGTGCATGGCATGGACAACGCGCTGCGCGACGTCTACCTGAACGGCACGCCGGTCGCCAACGCCGACGGCACGCTGAATTTCAGCGGCGCGGCCATCGACTTTCGCACCGGCACCCAGCTGCAGGAGCCGTTGCCCGGCTTTCCGGCGGCCGAGAACACCATCGCCGTCGGCGCCGAGCTGAAGGCCGTGCAGCACTGGACGCGGCTGTTCGCCAACCTGCAGGCATCCGCCATCCGCGTCACGCTGGGCGTGGAGGGCCTGAGCAAGGCCAACACCGAGAATGGCGACATCAACGGCTATCGCGTCGAATACGCCATCGACCTGAGCGTGGACGGCGCCGGCTACCAGGAAGTGCTGTCCAGCGCGTTCGACGGCAAGACCACGCAGCGCTACATGCGCTCGCACCGCATCGAGCTGCCGCGCGCGCGCCAGGGCTGGAGCATCCGCCTGCGCCGCATCACGCCCAATGCCAACAGCAACACCATCGCCGACCGCACCTTCATCGACAGCGTCACCGAGGTCATCGACGCCAAGCTGCGCTATCCCATGTCGGCCGTGGTCGGCATCAAGATCAACGCCTCGCAGTTCCAGAGCATCCCGACGCGCGCCTATCACGTGCGCGGCCGCATCATCCGCGTGCCGGCCAACTACGATCCGGAACTGCGCAGCTACAGCGGCGTCTGGGACGGCACCTTCAAGCTGGCCTGGACCAACAACCCGGCCTGGGTCTTCCACGACCTGATCAGCAATGATCGCTACGGCCTGGGCACGCGCGTGCCGGCCGGCTGGCTCGACAAGTGGGGCCTGTACCAGATCGGCCGCTACTGCGACGAGATGGTCGACGACGGTTTCGGCGGCAAGGAGCCGCGCTTCACCTGCAACGTCTATCTGCAGCAGGCCGCCGACGCCTACCGCGTGGTGCAGGACTTCGCGTCCATCTTCCGAGGAATGGCGTACTGGGCCAATGCCTCGGTGTTCGCGGCGGCGGACATGCCGTCCGATCCGGTCTATACCTACTCGTCAGCCAACGTGGTGGACGGCAAGTTCAGCTATGTGGGCTCGGCGCTGGGCACCCGCTATACGGTGGCGCTGGTGTCGTGGAACGACCTGTCCGAGATGGGCCGGCAGAAGGTCGAGTACGTCGAGAACCGCGAGGGCATCGCGCGTTACGGCATCCAGCAGGTCGAGGTCACGGGCTTTGGCTGCACGTCGCGCGGCCAGGCGCACCGCGTCGGCAAGTGGATGCTGCTGACCTCCAACCTGGAAACGCGCTCGGTCACGTTCTCGGTGGGCCTGGACGCCTGCCGCGTGCGTCCCGGCAGCATCATCCGCGTCGCCGACCAGCATCTGGCCGGCCGCCGCATCGGCGGCCGCATCCGCGAGGCCACGACCACCGTGGTCACGGTGGATGCGGAACTGGGCGTGCGCCCCGGCGACCGGCTGACTGTCAACCTGCCCAGCGGCGTGTCCGAAACGCGCGTGGTGGCGGGCGCGGTCGGCACCGGTCTCACCGCGGACAACACCGTCTTCACCGTGGACACCACCGAGCTGACCGCCGACCTGGTGGGCCTGCCCGGCTCGGTGCTGCACATCACCGTCACCGCGCCGTTCTCGCAGGCGCCGCAGGCCGAGTGCGTGTGGACGCTGGAGTCCGAGGCGCTGTCGGCGCAGACCTTCCGCGTGCTTGCCGTCAAGCGCAAGGAAGGGCTGGTGGCCGAGATCTCCGCCATCCAGCACGAGCCCGGCAAGTTCGACAACGTGGACTTCGGCACCCGGCTGGATCCCAAGCCCATCACGGTCGTGCCGCCGTCGGTGCAGGCCGCGCCGCAGAACATCCGGCTGGCCTCGCGCTCGGTCATCGACCAGGGCATCGCGCGCCACGTGGCCGAGATCTCATGGGCGGCCGCGCCGTCCGCCGTGGCCTACCACGTGCAATGGCGCCGCGACAATTCCGATTGGGTCGAGGCCGGTCGCACCGGCTCGCTGACGCTGGAACTGCCCGACATCCGCGCCGGCGCCTACGTGGCGCGGGTGCGCGCCATCAACGTCGCCGACGTGTCCTCGGTCTGGGCCAGCTCGACCGAGACCCAGCTCCAGGGAGACCTGGCGCCGCCGCCCGCGCTGGCCCAGCTGGCCACGCAATCGCAGGTATTCGGCATCGGCCTGCGCTGGGGCTTTCCCGAAGGGCGCTTCACCGCGCAGCGCACCGAGATCTGGTACGGCCCGACCAACGACCGCGCCAGCGCGATCAAGCTGGGGGATTTCGCCTTTCCGCAGAACGCGCACACCCTGTCCGGCCTGTCGGCCGGCAAGCGCTTCTACTTCTGGGGCCGCATCGTCGCCCTGAACGGCGAGATCGGCGCCTGGTATCCGGACGGACCGGGCGTGATGGGCGAGGCCAGCTGGCAGGCCAGCGAGATCCTCGAATACCTGAACGGCCAGATCAAGCGGGACCAGCTGGCGCAGGAACTGACCTCGACCATCGACGGACTGACTACCGGCCTGGATCAGGCGCGCGCCGCGATCACCGCCGAAAAGACGGAGCGGGTCGACGCCGACGGCGCGCTGGCCACGCGGGTGGACACCACGCTGGCGGTGGCCAACGGCGCCGCCGCCGGCGTGCAGGAATCGCGCACGGCGCTGGCGGGACTGGACGGCCAACTTAAGGCAACGTGGAGCGTCAAGGCCCAGGTCACCAAGGACGACAAGGTCTATGCGGCAGGCATGTCGCTGGGGGCCTACACCAACCCAGATGGTCGGGTGCAAAGCTCGGTGTACTTCCTGGCCGACCGCTTTGGCTTCCTGAGCCTGGCGAACGGCGCGATCACGACGCCATTCGTGATCGAGAACGGGCAGACGGTGATCAATGATGCGGTGATAGGGACGGGAAGAATCACGAATGCGATGATCCGGAGCCTGGACGCGGGCAAGATCAATGCGGGCTATATCAACGTGGATCGGCTCGAAGCAGGGCAGCTGACCGCGAAGCTGGCGAACCTCGGGAGCGCGTATATCTCTCGGGCTCACATACGCGATGCCCAGATCGATACGCTATCGATTGCCGGGAATGCCGTGACAATTCCGGTTGCGTGGACCGGTACGAGTTCCGGCTCGGTCGTCGTCAGTAGCAATGTTCCAGGACCGATAGTGATCATCGCGTACCGCTCTGGATACAACGGCGGAGCCAGTTTGTTCCGGGTCTATGTGAACGGGAAACTGTATGACCAGGAAGTGGGCATCGACTTTGGCTGGCAAAGTGGTAATGGCGAGAGTAACCAGCCATGGAACTACAAGACGATTCCCCTGACGATAGTGGGCGTTTATGACGCTCCGGCGGGAAACACCGTCATCTCCATCGATTCCGGCCCCGGCGATGCCAGATCCGCATCTCTGCGTCTGGTCGCCTTGATGGTAAAGAGATAACAACATGGAAAAAATAACGTTTTACGATGCGGACGGCCGGATCACGGGTGTGATGAGCGGGCCTCCTGCCAGTGTTCAGGCGACGGTTGACTATCTGAAGGAGCCATTCGTCGAAGGAGAGGGCAATCTGGAAACGGACTATGTCAACAACGGCATGCTCGCCTCTCGTCCCGCCTGCCCTGCGGTATTCGATGGCAGAACCTTGTCGGGCCTGCCTGTACCCAGCCTGATCAAGATCAATGAGCAGGACTATCCGTGCGAAGCAAGCACGGTGGAACTGGAGTTCGACCAGCCAGGAAAGTACCGCGTCGTTATTCAAGCCTGGCCCTACCTCGACAAGGAGTTCACCATTGAAAATCCGGCATAGCGAACCCTACGCGCCTCTGCGCGCCCGGGCCTACCCCGCCATCGGCGACCAGCTCGACGCCATCATGAAATTCGCCTGCCATCTGCGCGATGCCGGCCAGCCGTTGCCGGCGTCGGTGCAGCAATGGGTGGATGACTGCCAGCGAGTCAAGCAGCGATACCCCAAACCCGTCCAGGCGGCCGGCAGTCCCGGCATCGCGCACGAGAACCCGCCCGCCTAGCGGGTTTTTTTTCGTCCGGCGTCAGCCAGCTTTTGCGCCGGCGCGCGGGCGAATTCCAGGACACTTCATGAAGAAACTCGACACCATCAACATCGGCCAGTCGCCGAACGATCACAGCGGCGACGCGCATCGCACCGCCTTTGACCGCATCAACCAGAACTTCCAGGCCATTGGCCCGGCGATCGGACTGCTCGAGAGCCAGGCGATTGCCCAGCCTCTGGACGAACCTGCAACGGACCTGAACGCACTGGCCGACACCGGCGTGTACTACCAGAACGCCGACGAGCGCGCCGCCGGCGGCAAGAACTATCCGCTGCCGCGCGCCGGCCTGCTGCGCGTGTGGAACACCGGCGCGCTGCGCTATCAGGTCTATATCAGCGACGGCGCCGGCACCGCCGTGGCGTCGCATATCTACTGGCGCGTCTGGCACGCGGGTGCGTGGACCGCCTGGTCGCGCGCGGCGGAGCAATCCGACCTGCAGGCCGTGCAGGCCCTCGCTGCCGCCGCCATCCCCGCCGCGCAGAAGGGCGTCGCGCTGGGCGTGGTCACGCTGGACGGGCAAGGCCTCGTTCCGCAGGCCCAGGTTCCGCCGCTGCGCGCCACCAGCCTGCCACAGGCCGCGCATGACCTGGACGGCATCGTCGCTCCGGGCGCCTACCGCCAGGAAACGGACGCCGGCGCGGCGGCGGGCGCGCACTATCCCGCGCCGCGCGCGGGCTTCCTGGAAGTTCAGGCCACCGGCGGCGCCGTGTTGCAGGCCTACACCGCCGACGCGGGCGCCGGCCAGGCGCCGCAGCGCTATTGGCGCGTGCGCGGCGAGGGCCTGTCATGGTCGGCCTGGGCCGAGGCCGTGGCCCAGGACTGGATCCGCACCCATCGTGGCGCGCCGAAGGGCATCGCCGCGCTAGACGAGGACGGCGCCGTGCCCGCCGCGCAATTGCTCAAGCCCTTGCGCGCGCATGCCTTGCCGTACATGGGGCCGCTGCCGGCCGAGGCCGACCTGGACAACTACGCGCTGCGCGGACTGTACACGGTGGCATCCATTTCCACCGCCAGCGCCGGCAAGCATTTCCCGGTGGCCCAGGCCGGGCATCTGGAGGTGCTGTCGGCGGCGGGGCAGGGCGCCCAGCCCGTGTCCGGCGCCGTGCAGGTCTATCGGGCGCTGAATTCGAACAGCGCGTACACGCGCTCGCTGGTGGGCGACAGCTGGACGCCGTGGAAGAAGATCGCGACCACGGAGGACATCAACGAAGCCAGCGGCAGCTACATGACCCATGTGAGGCTGGCGGGTGCGGGTGTGGACCTGAACCGCTGCTACCTGGGCGAGAGCTACTACACCTGGGACGCCGGAGAGACGATG
The DNA here is from genome assembly GCF_043119405.1 of Achromobacter sp. 413638. Lineage (NCBI taxonomy): Bacteria > Pseudomonadati > Pseudomonadota > Betaproteobacteria > Burkholderiales > Alcaligenaceae > Achromobacter > Achromobacter sp. 413638. Next base: position 179,298 of record NZ_JBICCO010000001.1, on the reverse strand, counting down.
ACGGCGGGAATGAACTTCCCGCCCGCCGCACCCGCCGCCGGTGTGCTCTACACCGCCGTGGCGTCGACCGGCCGCGTGCTGCAGACGGTGCTGCTGGACGCGGGGCCGGCGGCCAAGCCCGGCATGTACACGCGCTCCGGGGACGGCGCGGCCGGCGCCTGGGGCGCGTGGCGGATCTCGGGCGGCCTCAGCGGCATCGCCCAGTTGCCGAAGGCGGATGCCGGCGAGGTATATGTGGATGGTATCGGCTGGATGGCATGGGATGCCGCCGCGCCCGCCGGCTATTACCTGAAACCGGGGCAACGCAATGTCCGGCTCGAGATCACGGCGTCGGGTTCGGTGCCGGTGCCTGCCTATGTGCGCCGGGTGTATGTCCGCGCGATCGGCGGCGGCGGAGGCGGGGCGTATTCGCATCAAGGCGCGACCGAGAACAGCCCGAGCTATGGCACGGTCTACATTGGCTCCGGCGGCGGCGCGGGCGGCGGCGCCGGTGAATACTACGAAGGCGAACTGGCCGTCGCGCCCGGCATTCCTCTGGCCATCACCATCGGCGCCGGCGGAGGTCCCGGCAGTTCCACTACCGACGGCACTGCGGGTGGCCAAACCCTGATCCAGCAAGGCGCCTCCGTGCTGAAAAGCCTGTCTGGCGGAGGAGGAGGCGGTCGAGCCTCGTACACCTTCGGCGGCGTTTCCGGGGCCGGCGGCGGGCAGCCAGGCGGCACCGGCACGGCTTGGTTCGCAGGCTTGAGCGGCTATGCCTCTCCGCCCGGCAATGGCGGCGGCGGCGGGTTCTCGCCATTCGGCGCGGGGGGGCCTGGCGGACATCGATCGGGTTCCCTCAACTATGCCGGCGGCGCCGGCTATCCGCCGCATTCCCGCGCCTGGGGCGCGGGCGGTGGAGGAGGCGGTGGTTCGTTGGGCGCCGCCAATGGCTATTACGCGGCTGGCGCGGTGGGTCGCTCCGGCATCGTCATCCTGGAGTATTGAATGACACAAGAAAACACGCCTACCCATGATCCCGCCACGAGCGCTGGCAACGCGGCTGGCGCGGCGCTGATCGCATTGCTGCTGGATCACGACGGCCTGGCCGTCAACGCCATCATGCTGTTTCCGGATGAGGCCTACGAGCCGCCCCAGGGCATGACCTTGCTGCGCGATTTCCCGTCGCACTGCGGCATCGGCTGGCGGCGCGCCGGCGGCGAATGGCATGCCCCCGCGCCATTGGTCACGGTCGGCAACGCGGAGCCTGGCACCCCATGACGCCAGCCCTCAAAACCATCCGCCTCTACGGCGCCCTGGGCGCCGAGTTCGGCCGCCTGCACCGCCTGGCCGTCGGCAGCGCCGCCGAAGCCGTGCGCGCGCTGTGCACGCTGCTGCCCGGCTTCGAGCGGCGCATGCTGGACAGCGGCGACCAGGGCGTGCGCTACGCCTGCTTCATCGGCCGTCGCAATCTGGCCGAGGACGAACTCGGCCTGCCCGCCGGGCAGGACGAGATCCGCATCGCGCCGATGCCGGCCGGCGCCAAGCGCGGCGGCCTGTTCCAGGCGATCCTGGGCGTGGCCATGATCGCGGCCAGCTTCATTCCCGGGCTGAACGTGGCCATGTGGTCCGGCACCACCGCCACCTGGTCCGCCGGGCTGGCGTCCATGGGCGCGGCCATGGCGCTGAGCGGCGTGGCGCAGTTGCTGACGCCGCAGCAGCGCCTGCTCAGTGTCAAGGACGGTCCGGACAACGGCGCTTCCTACAACTTCAACGGCCCGGTCAACACCACGGCGCAGGGCAATCCGGTGCCCGTGATCTACGGCGAGATGATCGTGGGCAGCGCCACGATCTCGGCGGGGATCTATTCGGAGGACCAGGCATAGCGCGGGCCGTCCCGGCCGGAGGTTAGGGACGGCGGCAAGCCTGCATCGCGGCCACCCGGTAGCGGATCCGTGCCGGCTACATCCAGTCCGGCCGCCCAGGGGCGCCGACGGCATGCTCGCGTTCGCGCCTAGAAGTCCACTGTCGCCGACAGCATGAACGTGCGCGGCGCGCCCAGGCCCAGGCTGGTCAGCTGCGGCATGCCCCAGTAGGCCTTGTTGGTCACGTTCAGCACGTTGGCGCGCAGCGTCACCGGATGGTTGCCGACCGTGGTGGCGTAACGCGCGCCCACGTCATAGACCACGCGTCCCGGCACCGACAGCGAGTTGTCGGCGCTGATGTACTGCTTGGTCGCGGCGGTCGCGTTGGCGGTCAGCGTGAAACCCTGCAACGCGGGCACGTCCCATTCCACGCCTAGCTTGCCCTGCAGCTTGGGCACGCCGGTGGCGGTCTTGCCCTGGTTGACGCCGCCGGCGGTCTTGGTCAGCTCGGGATCGACATAGGCCACGCCGCCCATCAGGCGCAGGCCGGTCCACGGCGCGCCGAAGAAGCTCCATTCGACGCCACGGTTGCGCTGTTCGCCGCCGAAGGAAAAGACGTTGGTGTACGGATCGGTGTAGCCGTTGGGGCGCTTGATCTCGTACAGGCTGACGGTGTGGGCGAAGTCGCCCAGGTCCAGCTTCAGGCCGATTTCCTTCTGCTTGGTCTTGTAGGGCGCGAACACGTCGCCGGCGTTGGCCGCCGTCATGGGCGCGGTGGCGCCCTGGCTCAGGCCCTCGATGTAGTTGGCGTAGACCGACACGCGGTCCGTGAGCTTGACCAGGATCGCGGCGGCCGGCGTGGTCGCGCTTTCGTCGTAGCGCGAGGTGCGATCGCCGGTCTTGATGTTGTAGGTGTCGCTGATCACCTGCTGGCGGCGCACGCCCAGCGTCAGCTGTACGCGATCCTCGGCGAACGACAGGGTGTCGGCCAGGCCGTAGCTGGCCAGGCGCAGCTTGGTCTTGGAGATGTGCGGCGCGATGAAGGCGGGCGCGTCGCCCCAGACCGGGTGATAGATGTTGGTGGTCCAGTCCGCGCCTGGCACGCTGCGACGGCCATAGTCGTTCTGCGTGTGCGAGTAGTGCGTGGCGTTCAAGGCCCATTGATGCTTGACAGGGCCGGTGTCGAGTTTGCCTTTCAGGCCCAGTTCGCCCGAGCGTTTCTCCACATCGAAGGCCAGCTGGCCCATGACGGTCTTGAAGTCGCCCGCCGGGTTCAGCACCTGGGCCGATATCGCGCCGTTCTGCCTGTAGTTTGTCTTGCTGGCGCCGAAGGCCGCATAGGCCATGAGCCGGTCGCTGATGTCGTACTCGCCGCGGATGACGGCGCCCTTGTCCTTGGTCTCGACGAAGGCCCAGTCCGGGTTCAGCAGCGTGTCGGGCCTGGGCGGCTTGGGCACGGCGATGCCGGGCGCCAGGCTGATGCCGCGCGTCTGGCCCTTGACGTGGTCTTCGCTGCTGTAGAGATCGGCCGAGACGCGGGCGCGCTCGCCGCGCCAGTCCAGGCCCAGCGAACCCAGCTGCGACTTGTGCTTCTGGTTGTTGATCGCGCCTTCGCCGTCGCGGTACACGCCGTTGAAGCGGATGCCGAACTGCTTGTTGTCGCCGAAACGCCGGCCCAGGTCCACGTGGGTGCCGAACTGCGCGTCGGACATATAGGTGCCCGTCAGGCGCGCCAGCGGATCGTCGCCGGCGCGCTTCGGAACCAGGTTGACGCTGCCGCCCACGGAACCGCCGGGCGGCATGCCGTTGAGCAGCGCGGACGGACCCTTGAGCACGTCGATGCGCTCGAACATCTCGGGCGAGACCCGGTAGTAGGGCGAGATGCCGTGCAGACCGCCGAAGGAAACGTCGCCGATGGCCGAGGCGAAACCACGGATGTAGTAGAACTCGTTGATGGTGCCCGTCTGGCCATTGCTGAACACGGTGGGATCGGTGGCGGAAATCACGTCGGTGATATCCCGCGCCTGTCGATCCGCGATGAACTTGTCGGTGTAGCTGATGGTGTTGAACGGCGTCTCCATGAAATCCTTGTCGCCCAGCAGCCCGACGCGGCCGCCGGTCGTCACCTGGCCGCCGGCGTAGGGGCCGACTTCCTCGGCATGCCCTTGCACCTTGATGGGCGCAAGGGTTGCGGCCTCCGTCGAGGCCGGTGCCGCACTGCCGGCGGTGGCGTTGCCGCTCGTCTGCGCCAGCGCGGAGGATGCCAGCGCACCCAGCGTCAGGCCCAGCAACAGCGCGGTGGCGCGCGGCGCGGGCAGGCCATTGCGGGAGTGAGCCGACTGTCCGGCGGGCCGGTCGGAGCGTTGTGTATGGCCGAGTGTGGTCATGCCAGTTTCCTTTCGTTCGAAACGGGGTAGCGGTCGCCGGCCGGAGCCGGACAAGAAAGCGAAAAGCGGGAAGCGGGAAGCGATGGACCCGATGCTGGGTCAGCGTCGATAGCCCTTGATGACGTCGTCGATCAGCAGCGTCAGCGAGGTCACGCTGGCGGCGGTGATGTACCAGGCGTCGGCGTCGACGAACACCACGCGGCCGTTCTTCCAGGCATTGGTCTGGCGCAGCAGCGGATTGGCCATGCGCTCGGCGTCCATGACGGGACGGCGCTCCATCACGGCGCTGCGGTCCACCACGTACAGGATGTCGGGGTTGGCTTCCTGGATGAATTCGCTGGATATCGGTTGGCCGTGCAGGCTGGTCTCGACGGCGGTGCTGGCGGGCCGCACGCCCAGGGCGTCGAACACGAAGGCATAGCGCGATTGCACGCCGAACGCGCTGAAGGCGCCGTTGTTGTGCATCACGATCATGGCCTTCTCGGGGCGGCCGGCGGTCACGCGCCGGGCTTCCTCCACCTTGGCGTCCAGCTCGGCGGCCTTTTGCCGCGCCAGCGCTTCCTTGTCGAAGATGCGGCCCAGCGTCAGCAGGTGCTGCTTGACGGTGGCGATGTGGGTGCGCTGGCTGTTCTTGTAGTCCACGTCGAAATGCAGCGTGGGCGCGATCTCGGCAAGCTCCTGATAATGATTGGCCTGGATCGGCGTGATCAGGATCAGGTCGGGCTTGAGCGCGTGCACGCGTTCCAGGTTGGGCTGCACGATGGCGCCCAGGTCCTGCACGTCGGGCGCGTCCTTGTATTTGGACAGGAAGTGCGGCACGTAGTCCTTGGTCATGCCGGCGATCGGCACGCCGAGCTGGTCGAGGAAATCGGCCTCGTTCATGTCCAGCACCGCGACCTTGCGCGGCACGTTGGCGACCGTGGTGGTGCCCAGCTGGTGCTTGACCGTGACGGGCGCGGCCAGCGCCTGCGCGGCTTGCGGCGCTTCTGCGGGGTCGTCGCCGCAACCCGCCAGGATGGCCGCCACAACCATTGCCGACGCCGCTGCCCGGCGCTTGATCTTCCAGTACACGCTCATGCTCCAGAGGGGGTGAAGTAATTGCAGAGACGGCCGCTTCCGTTCGGCACGATCTCGAAATCCAGCTCGTACAGCTCGCCCAGCCGTGCTTCGGTCACGACCTCGTCGACCGGGCCGCTGAAACGCAGCGCGCCATGTTTCAGCGCCACGATGTGATCGGAATAGTTGGCGGCGAAGTTGATGTCGTGGATCACCAGGATCACGGTGCGCCCCTGCTCGTCGCACAGGCGGCGCAGCGCGCGCATGATCCGCACCGCGTGCTTCATGTCCAGGTTGTTCAGCGGCTCGTCCAGCAGCAGCACGTCGGTCTGCTGCGCGATGGTCATGGCCAGGAAGGCCATCTGGCGCTGGCCGCCGCTCAGTTCGTCCAGGTAGGACTGGCGCAGCGGCGCCAGGTCCAGGAAGGCGATGGCCTCGTCGATGGCCTGGCGGTCCTGGGCGGTCAGCGCGCCGCGACTGTATGGGAAGCGGCCGAAGGCGACCAGCCCGTCCACCGTCAGGCGCAGGTTGAAGCCGGGCGACTGGCGCAGCGTGGCCACGCGCCTGGCGTAGTCGGCGATGCGGATGGCGCCGGCGTCGCGGCCGTCCAGCAGGATCTGGCCCTGGCTGGGCGCGTGCAGCCGCGCCATCAGCATTAGCAGGGTGGACTTGCCGGCGCCGTTGGGGCCGATCAGCGAGGTGACGCGGCCGGCGGGGAATTCGCAGCTGACGTCGGCCAGCACCGTCTTCGCGCCATAGGCTTTGTGGAGATTGCGGACGGCGATCATGAAGTGCCTCGGGCGCGGACCGTCAGCGCCAGGAAATACGCGCCGCACACCAGGTTCACCAGGATGCTGACGGTGGTCTTGTAGTTGAAGACATGCTCGACCAGCAGCTGGGCGGCGAGGAAGATGGCGATCGCGATGGCGCAGCCCAGCGGCAGCACGATCCGGTGCCTGACGCTGCCCGCCAGCGTATAGGCGATGTTGGCGACGAAGATGCCCATGAAGGCCGTCGGCCCGATCAGGCTGGTCGACACCGCCACCAGCACGGCGATCAGCGCCAGGTAGCGCCGCACATGGCGCGGATGGTCCACCCCCAGCGACAGGGACTGTTCGCGGCCCAGCGCCAGCACGTCCAGCACCGGCAGCGACTTGCGGCAGGCCAGGCAGACGGCCGCCACGGCCAGCGTCGCATAGAGCAACGTGTCGGGCCGCGCGCGGTTGAACGAGGCGTAGCTCAGTCCCTGGAACACGGCGAATTCGCCCGGGCTGATGCGCAGCTGCACGAACTGCGTGAAGGTGCCGATCACCATCGTCAGCACCAGCCCGACCAGCAGCAGCAGGTACACATCGTCGCGCCCGCCCCGCAGCAGCCAGCGGTGGATGCCCCAGGAGTAAGCCAGCATCAGCAGCAGCGACACGATGAAGCCGCCGCCCGCGCCCAGCGCGGCCTGCGCCTGCGCGCCGGCCAGCAGCAGGAGCAGCGATTGCCACAGCAGGTAGACCGCTTCGTAGCCCATGATGGCGGGCGTCAGGATGCGGTTGTTCACCAGCGTCTGGAACACGATGGCCGACAGCGCCACGCAGACGCCGCCGACGACGATGGCGGCCAGCCGGACCAGCCGCTTCGGGATCACGTAGCCGAAATCCAGGCCCGAACCCGCGAGCACGAACACCGCCGCCAGCGCGGCCACCGCCGCCAGGATCAGCCACGGACGGGAGACGCGCCTCATCGCAGCCCCCGCAGGATCAGTATCAGGAACAGCACGCCGCCCACGCCGCCGGCCGTCAGGCCGATCGGCACTTCGAACGGGTGCATCAGCAGGCGGCCGATGATATCGCAGGCCAGCAGCAGCGAGGCGCCGCCGAGCGCGACGATGGGCAGCGTGCGGCCCAGGTTCTCGCCATGGCGCAGCGCGACCAGATTGGGCACCACCAGCCCGATGAAGGGAATCGCGCCCACCACGATCACGCTGGCGGACACCGTCACCGCCACCAGCACCAGCCCCAGCGCGGCCGTGGCGGCGTAGCCCAGGCCCAGGCTGGCGGCCATTTCCTCGCCCATGCCCAGCACGGTGAAGCGGTGCGCGTACAGATAGGCCAGCGCGACCACCGGCAGCACCAGATACAGGATTTCGTAGCGGCCCTGCACCACGCGCGAGAAATCGCCCAGCAACCAGCCCTGCATGCTTTGCAGGATGTTGTGGCGGTAGGCGTAGAACTCGGCCACGGCGCTGAGCACGCTGCCGTACATCAGGCCGACGACGGGCACCAGCACCGTGTTGCGGAACTTGATGCGGCGGATGATGGCGACATAGAGCATGCTGGCCGCGAAGCAGAAGGCCAGCGCGAACAGCATGCGGCTGGCGACGCCGGCGGCCGGCGCCAGCGTCAGCGACACCAGGATGCCGAGCTTGGCGGCGTCCAGTCCGCCCGAGGTGCCGGGCTCGACAAAACGGTTGCGCACGATGTGCTGCAGGATCACGCCGCAGACGGACAGGCCCACGCCGGTCAGCACCAGCGCCGCCAGGCGCGGCAGCCGGCTGGCCGTCAGCGTCAGCCAGGCGTCGCCCGACATCGAGAAAAGTCGCTGCCATTCCATCTGTCGTGCGCCGATCAGCACCGACGCGCAGCTCAGCGCGAGCAGCAGCAGGGACAGGCGCAGACGCATCAGGGCCGCGCTCCGTCGGCCGCCGTGATGCGCCAGCCCTTGGCCGCCTGGCGCTGGGCCAGGAACTCGGCATAGCGGCCCTGGCGCTCGCGCAGGTCGGCCGGCGCGCCTTGTTCGACGACGCGGCCATCCTCCAGCACCACGATCTGGTCGGCCATCGCCACGGTGGACAGCTGATGCGCGATCACGACCAGCGTGCAGCGGCCGCGCAGTCGCGCCAGCGTCTCGGCGATGACGTGCTGGTTCTCGGCGTCCAGCGCGGCGGTTGCCTCGTCCACCAGCAGGATGGGAGCATTCTTGAGCAGCGCGCGGGCGATGGCGATGCGCTGGCGCTCGCCGCCCGACAGGCGCGCGCCGCCTTCGCCGACCGGAGTGTCCATGCCTTGCGGCAGGCGCGCGACGATCTCCGTCACGCCGGCCTGGCGCGCGGCTTGCATGAGTTCGGCCTCGGTGGCGTCGGGCTTGCCGACGCGGATGTTGTCGGCGATGCTGCCCGTGAACAGATAGCTGTCCTGGAAGATCTGGCTGAGCTGGCCGGCCAGCTGCGCGCCCGACATCCTGCGCACGTCGACGCCGCCGATCAGCACGCTGCCCTGGCTGGCGTCGAAGAAGCGCGCGATCAGCCGCGCCAGCGTGGTCTTGCCCGACCCCGACGGGCCGATCAGCGCCGTCATGCTGCCCGGCGCGATGCGCAGATCGATGCCGCGCAGCACCTCGGCCGCGTCGGGCGCGTAGCGGAAATGCAGGCCGCGCAGCTCGATGGCGGCGTCGCCCGGCGCCTGGGGCGTGTCCGTCTCGGGCAGCGGCTGGACGGCGAACAATTCGCGGATCGCGTCGAGCTGTCCGCGCGCGCCGCGCAGCGCGTCGCCGTAGCCGGCCACTTCCAGCAGCGGATCGATGTAGCGCCCCACCAGCAGCAGGGCGACGATGGCGCCGATCACGTCGGGCGTCGCCAGGGCGCCGCCCAGGCTGCCGTTCAGCCACACGGCCGCCGCGACCAGCAGCGCGGCGAACACGGCCTGGATCGCCCACACGTTCAGCACCGCCGCCAGCGAGGACAGGAAGATCAGCCGCGTCGCCGATTGCCGTTGCCGGTCCACCGCCTGCTCCAGGAAGCGCATGCCGCCGCCTTCGCCATTGAAGGCGCGCAGCACCGACTGCGCCTGCGAAAACTCCACCATGCGCTGGCTGGCGCCGGCGTAGCGTTCATGGAACGCGCCGTCCGCGCGCCGCGCCAGCCGCCCGGTCAGGAACAGCACGCCGGCCAGCAGCGGCAGGCCCGCCAGCGCGATCAGCCCCAGCTGCCAGTGCAGGGCGAACAGGGCGCCGACGATGACGAAGGGCGTCACCAGGCCGCCGATCACCGGTGTGAACACATGCGCGGGCAGTTGGGCCACGGCCATCGTGCCTTGCGTGACGATATGGGACAGGCGCGCCGTGTTCTGCGGCGTGAACCAGCCCACCGGCAGGCTGGCCACATGGTCGCCCAGGCGGTGGCGCGCGGTTTGCAGCACCGTGGTGCCGACGCGCACGCCTGCCTGTTCGACCCGGCGGCGCCAGGTCCAGCAGGCGATCACGCCGGCCAGCAGCACGGCCAGCCAGCGCGCGGCGCCGCCCAGGTCGCCGGCCAGCAGCCGCGAGAGCAGCGGCGCCAGCGCGGTGATGGTCAGGCCGCAGAGCAGCCCATGGGCCACGGCCATCCAGGCGTAGCGGCGGAAGACGGGCGCGTCTTCGCCCAGCAGTTGCAGGAAGGTTTTCAGCATGGGAATTCCGGGAGATGCGCGGACGCTTCGTAGCCGCCCATGGCCCAGAGGCGCGCGTAGCGGCCCTGTTGCGCCAGCAGTTGCGCATGCGTGCCGTGTTCGGCGATGACGCCGCCGTCCAGCACCAGGATGCGGTCGGCGTGCATCACGGTGTCGAGCCGGTGCGCGATCACCAGCAGCGTGCGGCCCTGCGCGAAGCGCGACAGGGCGTCCTGGATCGCGACTTCATTGCCGGCGTCGGCGGCGGCCGTGGCCTCGTCCAGCACCAGCACGGGCGGATCCAGCAGCACGGCGCGGGCGATGCTCACGCGCTGGCGTTCGCCGCCCGACAACAGGGCGTCTTCGCCGATCACGGAGTCGTAGCCGCGCGGCAGCGCCAGGATGCGTTCGTGGATGTTGGCGGTGCGCGCGGCGTCCTCGATCTGCGCCTGGCTGGCCGAGGGCCGGCCCAGCGCGATGTTGTCGCGCACGCTGGCGTGGATCAGGCGCACGTCCTGCAGCACGAAGCCGATGCGACGGTACAGCGCCGTGCTGTCGAGCTGCCGCAGGTCGGCGCCGCCCAGCGTGATGCGGCCGCTGGTGGGGTCGAAGAAGCGCAGCAGCAGCCGCGCCAGCGTGGATTTGCCCGCGCCCGACTGGCCGACGACGGCGGTGACCGTGCCGGGCGCGAGCGTGAAGCTGATGTTCGACAGGGCCTGATGCTCCGGGCCGTAGGCGTAGCTGACGTCCTCGAAACGGATTTCCTGGCCGTCGGGCTGCTGCTGTTGGCCGGGCGCGGGGACGTCCAGCGTGGGCGTTTGCAGCAGCGCCTGCACGCGCTGGGCCGCGCCGGCCGCGCCGCCCAGGTCATGCAGCAGCGTGTGCAGCAGCAGCATCGGCGCGCAGATGCCCGGCGCGACCAGCGCGAAGGGCAGCACGTCCAGCGGCATCATCCAGCCCAGATGCGCGTACAGCAGGCCGAAAGACAGCACCAGGCCCAGCACCGTCACCGGGGCGATCATCGCGTGGGCATGGGCCATGGTGCCCACCAGCGGACGGGCGAAGGCGGCGAAGGCGCGGGCAAAACCGTCGACGGCTTCGCGGTAGCCGCCATGCGCGCGGCCGCTGTCGCCGAAGGCCTTGATCACGGGTATGCCGTTGACGAACTCGACCGTGGCGCTGTTGATGCGGCCGAGCCGTTCCACGAATTCCTGCATATGCGCGCCGCTGGCCCTCATGGCGCGGCGCAGGAACAGGAAGAAGCCCGGAAACGGCAGCAGCGCGACGATGGCCAGGCGCCAGTCCATGGCGAACAGGTAGGCCGCCGACGCCACGATGGCGCCCGCCGCGCGTCCCACGGCGGTGTAGAAGTGCGCGGTCAGGCTGTGCAGGGTGGCGATGTCGTCCTGCAGCACCTGCTTGACCTCGCCCGAGGCGCGCTGCGTGAACCAGCCCAGCGGCACCTGGGACAGCCGCCGCGCGGCGGCCAGGCGCAAATGATGGGTGAGGCGGTTGTCGGCCAGGTGGGCGGCCAGTTCGCCGGCCAGGATCAGCGCCATGCCCGCGAACAGGCTGATCACGCTGGCGATGACCAGCGTCCAGATGTCGCCGCTGGCGCCGCCCAGGGCGATCTGCGCGATCCGGACCATGCCCGCCAGCGGCGCCAGCGTCAGCGCGGTGCCGGTCGCGGCCAGCGCCGCCGCCAGCATCAGGCGGGCGCGGATGGGCGCCAGGGCCCAGCGGATCGGGGAGGGAGGTTTTGGGCCGGCCGCGGCCGCGTCACGAGCGCTCATGGAACAGGGGCATCCAGGAATACGGAATTGGCGGGTTTCCCGCCCGGTCGCCCCCCGGAGGTTGGGGTGGGATCGTCATGGAAACGCAGACGTAAATGAGAATCTGAACTAATCAGATGAATTAGTTTACGAATACTAAACTAATTCGGCCAGCGAAGTAAACTCCCTGTTCAGAGGCTGGCGCGGCAGACCCCGGGTTGCCGCCCATCACACGGAGACTCCATGCCCCCCGACACCCCGCCCGCGGCTCGCGGACGCCCGCGCACCATCACGCGTGAACGGATCGCCGACGCCGGCATCGCCGTCGGCCTGCCGAACGTGAGTTTCGTCAATGTCGCCGCCGCGCTGGGGGTGAGCCACATGGCGCTGTACAAGCGGGTGGACAGCCTGGAGGCGCTCAAGCTGATGGTGGCCGAGGAGATCTTCACCCGCTGGCCGGTGCCGCACGCCGGCGCCGATACCCATCCCGAACTGAGGGACTACCTGGTCGCGCTGGTCATCTCGCTGCGCGACATGGTCAAGACGCATCCCGGTCTGGCGCCGTATCTGCTGCGCCCGTCGGTCACGACCCAGCCCATGATGGCCAAGATCCACGGCCACCAGAGCGAGGTCGCGCGCGTCTATGGCGTGTCGCCGGATCAGGCGCGCGTGCTGCTGGCGACGGTGGCGTTCCACTGCATCGCCGTGGCCGACACGGTGTATTCGGTGGCTGGGGAAGAGCCCGCCGCCAGGCCGGACCGCGCCACCGAGGAGGCCCAGGTCGAGGCCGAGTTCGCCCAGGGCATGTACGCGCTCATCGTCGGCGCGCTGGCCGTGCTGGAGCAGCGCGAGCCGTTCGACCCGGCGCTGTTCCAGGCGCGGCAATAGGCCCGGCGCAATGAAAAACGCCGCCAGGATCGCTCCTGGCGGCGTTTTGCTGTCGCTGCGGGACGGCTCAGTCCTGGCGGCTGGTCACTTCGACCAGGTGGTAGCCGAACTGCGTCTTGACCGGGCCCTGGACCTCGCCGACCGGGGCGCTGAACACCACGGCGTCGAATTCCTTGACCATCTCGCCACGGCCGAAGGTGCCCAGGTTGCCGCCGTCGCGGCTGGACGGGCAGCTGGAGTTTTCCTTCGCCACCTGGGCGAAGTCGGCGCCGTTCTCGATGGCGGTCTTCAGTTCGTTGGCCTTGGCTTCGGTCGAGACCAGGATGTGGCGGGCGGCGGCTTTTGCCATGAGAGGCTCCTTGCGGTAAATCGGTTGGGGTGGGGAGAGTAACGCATTTGGGCGGACCCGGCGCCCAGCCATCATAGACGGCGCGCGTTGCCGCGGTGGTTTCCAGTGGTCAAAAAAAGGGACGCCGGCAAAGGCCGGCGTCCCGATGCATGCGGTGGGCGCCGTCATCGGCGCCGTGGGGCTAGCGCACCGGCCAGCCGTAAATCAGGCCGCCGTCGCGATACGAGGCGTTCAGGCCGCGCGGCAGCTTCAGCGGGCTGCTCTCGCCCAGGTTCTTCTCGTAGCTTTCGCCGTAGTTGCCGATGCGCTTGATGACGTTGTAGGCCCACTTGTCATCCACGCCCAGGTTCTTGCCCATGCCCGGCGTCACGCCCAGCAGGCGTTGCACGTTGGGGTTGGTGCTTTTCAGCATCTCGTCCACGTTCTTGGAGGTGATGCCGTATTCCTCGGCTTCCATCATCGCGTACATCGTCCAGCGCACGATGTTGAACCACTGCTCGTCGCCCTGGCGCACCATCGGGCCGAGCGGTTCCTTGGAGAAGTTCTCGGGCAGGATCACGTACTGATCGGGATTGGCCAGCGTGCTGCGCGCGGCGGCCAGCTGGGATTTGTCGCCGGTGAAGGCGTCGCAGCGGCCCACGGCGAACGAGCGGATGATCTCGTCCAGGCGCTCGACCACGACGGGTTTGAACGCGATGCCTTGCGAGCGGAACCAGTCGGCCAGGTTCAGCTCGGTGGTGGTGCCGGGCTGCACGCAGACCGTGGCGCCGTCCAGCTCCTTGGCGCTTTTGACGTTCAGGGACTTGTTCACCATGATGCCCTGGCTGTCGTAGTAGTTCACGCCCACGCCGATCAGGCCCAGCGTGGTGTCGCGCGTCAGCGAGAGCGTGGTGTTGCGGGTCAGCACGTCCACTTCGCCGGACTGCAGGGCGGTGAAGCGCTGCAGCGCGCTGATCGACAGGATCTTGGCCTTGGACGCATCGCCGAACAGGGTGATGGCGATCGCGCGGCACAGGTCCACGTCCAGGCCGACCCAGTCGCCCTTGCTGTCGTTGGCCGACAGGCCCGACACGCCGGTGGACACGCCGCACTGGACGAAGCCCTTGTTCTTGATGCTGTCGAACGTCGCGCCGGCGTGGGCGCTCCAGGACGAAACGAACAGCGCGGCGCCCGCCGCGGCAAGTTTCAGTGCTTTCATGGTGTCTCCGTACTGCAGGGATATGTCTGTTTTCGCGTCAGCCGGGAGGCTGAAGTGCGGCGAATGGTAGCGACGGGTCCTGGAGGGGAGTATCGGGGAATTCCCTTTAAGTCCAAGGAGCGGAATTTACGGGGCGGGCGCGATCGCTAGCGCGCGGCATCGTGCTCGATGAAGGCGTCGGCAGCTACATGGAATCGTTGCACCAGGGCGGCAATCTGCCGGGTATTGAACGTCCTGCGTCCTGCCAGGATCTCGGAGATCACGCTTTGACTACCGACTTCGGGCAGGTCGGACTGAGTGAGCCCATGCTGATCCATCAGGAAGCGCAGCACCTCACGGGGCGATGAGACCGGGATGGCGTAGTGGTCGGCCTCGTACTCATGCACCGCCGCCGTCAACAGATCCAGCAGATCGGCCAGCGGATGCGAGGCGTCTTCGCGCGCGGGCGTGTCGCGGGTTTCGTCCAGAATGGCTTCAATCAACGCCAAGGCGCGGCGGTGATCTGCTTCGCTACGGATCGCGCCTACGCCCGCCACCGTGCGGAATGCGTCATAACTGCGGGCCAACTCGGCCAGATGGGGGATTACGGCTGCCATGAGTCGTACTCCTTGTGCGTAAAGACATGCTTGATGAAGACGGTTTGCGACCGGAACATGATGTCGGCAACGATGCGGTACTTGTTGCCCCCGACGTTGAAAACAACGTATCCATTCACCCAGTCGACGGTGTTGAACACCCTCTTCAGCATCGAGAAATCGGCGGCCCGGGCATGCATCAGCGTGGTATGCCAATGGGCCAGCGCATTGGCGGATCCGGGGTGATGTGCCCAGAACTCGCGCAATGCTTGCTTGGAGATGATGTGCATAGGCATGAATATCGCAAATTCAAATAAAAATTGCAATAACCGATAATGATAGGTCTGGCCCGACCATCCCTCAGCTTGGGTTGGAACGCCCTGTCATCGGGGGCGATGTTGAGGCTGATGCCATCACGATGTTGCGCTGCTGAGCAACTGCACTGTACCGATCGCGTATCGCAGAGGGCAGGTTTGATCTGCATGTGCAAGCCCACACTCCGTTCCGCGTGTTCAAGCAAGGCCAGGGTCAGGTCGGTTGGCTGGTAGCCGTCCCGCGACCGCTCGAAACGTCGTTGCTGCAAACCACGCTCAATGCGCTGACCACCAATATTCCTGCTGGCTGGGGGCTGGTGCCTGACAACATGACGCTGGACCTGAACATTGTCTTTGCGGAAGCATGGTTCAGCAAAGGGGAGCCGCGCGCCAAGGGTCAAAAAACTCTTGGACACCTCGCCAAGAGCCTGTGGGGCGTTTTCTCGAAGAAAGCGACCCCTGGCGCTCTGCTGGTGCGTCGCGCTCTACGGCCCGCTAAACGCGCCTGGAAGACTGTGCACTTTTACGACCCTAGTCCTTGAAAGCGACCAGATAGTAGCACTACAATTAGCACTATTAATAGGTCGAGGAAAAGATCATGTCGCATCTTATTTTGGCGGAAATCACCGCGAGCGTGTCAGAACTCAAGAAGAATCCGATGGGTACTGTCGCCGCAGGCGAAGGCTTCCCGGTTGCCATCCTGAACCGGAATGCCCCAGCGTTTTACTGCGTGCCGGCGAAGGCGTATGAAGCGCTGATGGAGCGGCTTGAAGATATGGAATTGAACGCCCTGGCCGACGCGCGGCAAGGTCAGGCCGTTGTTAAGGTCAAGCTCGATGAGCTTTGATCTCGGGTTCCTCGACGAGGCGCTCAAGGAATGGCGCAAGCTCGACCGCAACACGCGGGAGCAATTCAAGGCCAAACTGGCCGAGCGCCTGACCAACCCGCGCGTACCGGCCGCCAAGCTCGGCGGCCACAAGGACCGCTACAAGATCAAGCTGCGCAGCGCCGGTTATCGCCTGGTGTATGAGGTGCGCGACCGTGAGCTGATCGTCGTGGTGGTCGCAGTCGGCAAACGCGAGCGCAATGCCGTTTACACGGCGGCAGCCAAGCGACAGGCCCTCGGGGATGGATGAGGAACTGAATTATTCGTGACGTCATCGGCGCGTTCCGTCCCGAGTGCTCGGAGATTGTTTTCGATGAGGTAGAGGCTGCACGCATTGCTCATGCGGCCAACTCGCTGCATCAACAAGTTAACGCTGGCATGCTTGCAGCGGTCGATTTCGAAAGCGAGACGCGGCCTCCACGCGACCAACATTGGTCGCCATCGCAGATCGTTTAGGCTGCGCAAGCCGGGAGCCGATGAGTAATGATTTCTACTTGAGATGGAGTCCGATCTTCATCGAAGAGGACGACTACCTGACGCAGCGGGCGGCTGATCGCGTGCTGGCTCACAATGAGCTGGGCGTCAGGCTTTGAGATTGGCCAGGGGCGGACGACTAAAGCGGAACGCCGTGCGGAACCAATGCGGAACAGCACCACATAGCGTATATGGGTTAGTGCTGTAAGTGCTTGATTTATAAGTGGTGCCCGAGGCCGGAATCGAACCGGCACGCCTTGCGGCGGGGGATTTTGAGATTGAGTCCCGAGACTAGCATGAGACCACGCTGGAACCCGCAGAGCCTTGCTGCGCTTGGTTTTCCAAGAGGCTAGTCCCGTTTAGCCTTACGCCTAGACCAGACCGATTGCGGCAGACATTCTGATGCCGTGGCTCCTGGCTGGTTCCTGCGTTCGATCTCGAACTAGGAGGCGTCATGGCTAAGATCAAACTCACCAAATCCGCTGTCGATACGGCAGAAGTCACCGGCAAGGATTACGAACTGCGGGATACCATTGTCCCCGGCTTTCTCTGCAAAGTCACCGCCCACGGCCGCAAGGTCTTCATGCTCCAGTACCGCACGAACTGGGGCGAGCGCCGCAAGCCGAAGATCGGCCAGTTCGGCGAGCTGACCGTCGAGCAAGCGCGGTCGATCGCACAGGACTGGCTGGCCGACGTGCGCAAGGGCGACGACCCCAGCGCCGCCAAGCTGGCTGCCCGCATGGCCCCGACGGTCAAGGAACTGTGCGGGCAGTTCATCGAGGAATACTCCAAGCCGCGCAACAAGCCCCGGACGGTCGATTCCTACCAGGGCTACATCGACCGCCACATCCTGCCTACCCTGGGCAAGCTCAAGGTGCCGGACGTAACGCGGGCGCACATCACCACGCTGATGAAGGACAAGGCAAAGATCGGCGTTACGGCCAATCGGGTTCTGGCCTGTTTGCGCAAGATGTTCAACATGGCCGAGGTGTGGGGCTACCGGCCTGACGGCTCCAATCCATGCCGACACGTCCCCAAGTACCGCGAGGACGGCGAGACGCGGTATATCAACAACGAGGAACTGGGGCGGCTCTATGCTTACCTCGACCGTGCGGATGCCCTGGGGTTGGAGCATCCGACCGTGACGCTGGCGGTTCGCCTGCAATTCGAGTTTTCCGCGCGGATGACCGAAATCCGCACGCTCGAATGGGCTTGGGTGGATTTCGAGAATCGCCGGGTCGTCTGGTCTGACAGCAAGACGGGCGATATGTCCAAGCCGATGAGCGAGGCGGCGTACCAGTTGCTGCGCAATGCGCCCCGCATCGACAACTCGCCTTACGTGTGTCCAGCCATCTTTGATGCCAAGAAGCCATTGCCCGAGAGCACGTACTACAACGGCTGGAAGCGCATCTTAGGCCGCGCAGAGGTAGCGCATGTCGGAACACACGGCATCCGTCATCGTGCGGCGACCGACATTGCCAACTCCGGTATCCCCATCAAGGTCGGCATGGCGCTGACTGCGCACAAGACCGTCACGCAGTTCATGGCGTATGTCCATGCAGAGGATGACCCGGTGCGTGCCGCTGCCGAGAAAGTGGCCACCCTACGCCGGGGCGCCATCGACGGCCATGCGCCGGCTGCGCTGCCGAAGCCGTCTCCTGTGGTCACGGACGACGACAAGACCCGCACCAGCCTGGGTAACTACCGTCCATTCCGGCATCGCAAAGCCGCCACGCGCGCCGTGCCGCCTGATTCCAAGCGGGCTGCGCCGAATCTGATGCAGGACCAGAAGGAGGTCACGGCATGAACAGGCGCAAAGCAGCCGTGGCGTCATCTGTGGCACCAGCCACGCTGCTGGGCGACATTCGAGTACTGATCGACGCGGCGCGGCAGCGCGCCGCGTCAGCGGTCAACGCCGAGCTGACCTTGCTGTTTTGGCGCATCGGCCAGCGCATCCACACGGAAGTGCTGGCTGGTCAGCGGGCCGGATACGGTGATGAGATCCTGCCGACCTTGGCTGCGCAGCTTGTGCAGGACTACGGCCGCAGCTTCGCGGACAAGAACCTGCGCCGGATGGTGCAGTTCGCGGCTACCTACACGGACGAGCCAATTGTCGTGACGCTGTCACGACAATTGAGCTGGTCGCATTTCGTGGCCTTGCTGCCGCTGAAAGACCCGCTCCAGCGAGACTACTACGCACAGATGGCCAACATCGAGCGCTGGAGCGTGCGGACGCTGCGCGAGCGCATCGACTCGATGCTGTACGAGCGCACGGCGCTATCTCAAAAGCCGGACGAGACGATTGCGCAAGAGCTGGCGAGGATGCGCGATGCGCAGCGCATGTCGCCCGCTCTGGTCATGCGAGACCCGTACATCCTCGATTTCCTGGGCCTGCGAGACACCTGGCAGGAAGGCGACTTGGAGGCCGCGATCATCCGCGAAATGGAATCCTTCCTGCTGGAGCTGGGCGTGGGCTTCACGTTCGTTGCCCGTCAGAAGCGCATCCAGATCGACGGCGACGACTTTCACCTCGACCTGCTGTTCTACAACCGCAAGCTGCGGCGGCTGGTGGCAGTGGAGTTGAAAGTCGGCGAGTTCAAGGCCGCTTACAAGGGGCAGATGGAGCTGTACCTGCGCTGGCTCGACCTGCACGAGCGGGAGTCCGAAGAAGCCTCACCGCTGGGGATCATCCTCTGCACCGGCAAGAAGTCCGAGCAGATCGAGCTGCTGGAACTGGACAAGTCGGGCATCCACGTGGCCGAGTACCTGACCAGCTTGCCACCGCGCGCCGTGCTGGGCGAGCGGTTGCAGCAGGCGACCGAGCGGGCGCGGTTGCAAATCGAGCAGCGCAAGACGGACAGCGAGTAGTTCTGTTCCTCGCATTCGGGCGTCCCGGCGTGCCGTCGTCGCGCTGTCGTGCTGCGCATCGAATCCCCTGCGGGGTTTCGCCCCATTCGGGCTTTCATCGTTCCCTCGCTTCACTCGGCTGACGCCTCCGGCCCGGCTCGCTGATCCGGGCCTGCGCGCTGCGCTTGCCTAAAGGTGGGTGTTTGCAGTGGGCGGGTGTGAGCGGTCTTGCTGTTCCCTTCACCGTATCACGGCGTTCTCGCCGTCAAGGGCGGCGCGCGCTTGTGCGCGCTTGCGTCCTGGCGGCCGTCTGCGACCCCTGACTGCTGCGCTACGCCGTGGGGGCGACGGTTCCGGGCAATTCCGCCCGTGCAACCGGAGATCGTCATGAACGATAAATCACACGTTTCCCTCGAACAGCACGTTTGCCTCGTTTGCGGCACGGCGTTCGATACCGGCACCATCCTGCTGGACAAGCGCCTGCGCGCCAGCATGGAGCGCCATACGAAGACGGGCTGGGGTCTGTGCCCCGAGCATCAGAAGCTGTCCGACGATGGCTTTGTCGCGCTGGTCGAATGCGATCCGCAGCGCAGCGGCTCGCAGGCCGGCGGGCGCATGAAGCCCGAACAGGTATACCGGACGGGCCGGCTGGCCCATCTGCGACGCACGGTGTTCGCGCAGTTGTTCAACGTGCCGATCGCGGACGAGCAGGCTTGCGTGTTCGTTGAGCCTGGCGTGATCGAGCAGTTGCAGTCGATGACGGTGCCGGCGGCGAACTGATCGCGCTGCGCAGCCTTCGGTGCGTCGTCCTTGCGGGGGCGGCGCATTTTTTCTGCTGCGCCCGGTGCGGGTTTCTCCGCGCCTGTGGCGCTGCGCGCTTCGCTTGCCAGTCCGTGCCTTCGTTGGAGGGGCGGCTTGCTGTTTCCTTCATCGTGCCACGGCGTGCTCGCCGTCAAGGGCTGCGCGCCGATGGCGCTTGCGGCCTGCGGCCGTCGATGACCCTTGACTGCTTGCGCTGCGCCGTGCCCCGGAAGGGCTGGGCAATTCCGCCCGGCATCCTTCAGGAGTTCACCATGAACTGCGCATTCATCACCGACGAGCAGCGTGCGCTGCTGCTGGCCAACGGCCGGCAATCCACCGAAACGTCGGACTTTGATCCGGCCCCTGTGCTCAAGCTGTTCACACCGGATGCCGGCGCGACCTGGCTGCTGACCGAGATCGACCCGGACGATCACGACCATGCTTTCGGTCTGTGCGATCTGGGCCTGGGGATGCCCGAGCTGGGCTGGGTCAGCCTGCAGGAACTGGCGACCGTGCGCGGGCGGCTGGGGTTGCCGATCGAGCGCGATCTGCACTTTCGTGCCGAGAAGCGGCTGAGTGCCTATGCGCGGGATGCGCGGCTGGCGGGGCGGATCGTCTTCTGATTCTGTCAAGGGGCGCCACGCCCCTTTTCTCTACTCCCCCTGGGCGTTCACCAGGGCTTCCATCGACGCTGGATAGGCTGCGACACCGTGCCCAGCAGGCGCACGGGCGGCAGCGTCAAGGGCCTGTCGTTCTTGGGGAAGCGCCGACGCACTTCGCATTCCAGTTCGTGCGCAAAGCCGCGTGCGTTTTTTTCTCCGCGCAGTGCCCGTTGCCGCCAGTCTCGGGCCTGGGCCATCAGTTCATCGTCTTGTAGGGCTCGTATGTCCATGTCATTGCCATTGTGCCGATGGCTGGGCGAGTAGCAGTCCAAGGGGATTTCGTTGAAGTCATGTGGACGTCCCCGGCCACCTGGGAGATGGCCGGTCGCGCTGTCGTGCTGCGCATCGAACCCCCTGCGGGGTTTCGCCCCTGACGGGCTTCCATCGTCCCCTCCCTCCGGTCGGCTGACGCCTCCGGCCCGGCTTCCAGCTTCGGGCCTGCGCGCTTCGCTTGCCGTGCGGTCGGCGTGTTGAGGGGCCGTTGCCTTGTCCAGCCGTCTTCCCTGACTCATCACCTTGTCCGCGACTGTAGCCCGCGGCCGTGTGCCGTCAAGGCGCGCAGGGCCGTGTCCTCGGCTGCGCCTGCGGGCCGCACCAACCCTGCGCTTGTCTCCTTGACGGCCCCCGTCCGCGCGCTCCTGACCGTCGCGGGCGATGAACTCAGGAAAGACGGTGGCAACAGGGCCAACCGGGTTCCTCGTGCCGACTGCACCGAACAGCCGAAAGGCTGGGCTCCGAATCTAGGAATCCGGTGTTTCTTCAACAGCCAAGTCAGGAGAAAGACATGCTCGCATCCCGTTTCGCAAACCATTCCCCCGCACTGCGTTCCGACTATCCCCTGTCGGATGACCAAATCCGGCGCGTGGCCCCGTCCATCTTCGCGGACTCCCCGCATGAGAGCCGTTCGGAGCGATACAGCTACATCCCCACGGCTACGGTTTTGACTGAGCTTCGCAAAGAAGGCTTCCAGCCCTTCATGGTGTGCCAGACCCGTGTACGCAACGAGAGGCGGCGCGAACACACGAAACACCTGCTGCGCCTACGCCACGCCAGCCAGATCAACGGCGCGGAAGCTAACGAAATCGTGCTGCTGAACTCGCACGATGGCACCAGCAGCTATCAGATGCTGGCCGGGCAATTCAGATTTATCTGCGCCAATGGGCTGGTGTGCGGCGACACCTTTGCCGATGTGCGCGTGCCTCACAAAGGCGACGTGGCGGGCCAAGTCATCGAAGGCGCCTTCGAGGTTCTGCGCGGCTTTGACCGGGTGCAGGAGTCCCGCGACCTGATGCGCGGCATCACCTTGGACGATGGCGAATCCGAAGTGTTCGCCCGTGCCGCGCTGGCTTTGAAGTACGACGACCCGAACAAGCCCGCGCCCGTCACGGAATCGCCAATCCTGATGCCGCGCCGCTTCGAGGATCGCCGCCCCGACTTGTGGAGCGTGTTTAACCGCACGCAGGAGAACCTGACCAAGGGCGGATTGCATGGCCGCGCCGCCAATGGCCGCAGGCAGCAAACCCGCCCCGTGCAGGGCATTGATTCCGACATTCGCCTGAATCGCGCCCTGTGGCTGCTGGCCGATGGCATGCGCGCCCTCAAGGCCTGAACCGTTCCCCCGCCGGAGGGGCGGTTCCCCTCCATTCCCTTGTTTCACTTGATTGGAGATTCGCCATGAACGCCGTTACCACCACCGAAGCCCGCGCCGTCAACACCGCAGCCAGCAGCGCCGCGAACGTGCTGCAAGCCGCCGACCCGAGCAAGTACATGATCCTGGTGCCGCTGTCGCGTCTGGTGCTGCGCCGCACGGGCCGCAACGTGCGCAAGACCCCGCGCATGTCCATCCCTGAACTGGCCGCATCCATCCAGCGCGTGGGCCTGCTGCAAAACCTGATCGTGATTCCCGCCGCCGATGGCCTGCATTACGAGGTGGTGGCCGGTGGGCGCAGGCTGGCCGCGTTGAAGCTGCTGGCGAAGAAGCACCGCATCGCCAAGGATTGGGACGTGCCTTGCCTGCAGGTGGCCGATGGCACTGCGCGCACGGCCAGCCTCACCGAGAACGTGCAGCGTGAAGCCATGCACCCGGCAGACCAATTTGAAGCCTTCGCGACACTGGTGGCCGAAGGCCGGCCCATCGAGGACATTGCGGCGGATTTCAGTGTCACGCCGCTGGTCGTGCAGCGCCGCTTGAAGCTGGCGAATGTCTCCCCGCGCCTGATGGCCGACTATCGGGCCGACGCCGTGAGCCTGGACCAGCTGATGGCCCTGGCCGGAACGGATGACCACGCGGCGCAGGAAGCCGCTTTCTACGACGCCCCGCAGTGGCAACGCCACCCTTCGCATTTGCGCGAACGCCTCACCGAACGGGAAATCGACGCTTACCGGCATCCGTTGGTGCGCTTCGTCGGGCTGGACGCCTACGAGCAGGAGGGCGGCGGTATCCGCCGCGACCTGTTCGCGGAGGATGACGCGGGCGTGTACCTGACTGATGCTGCATTGCTGGAACGGCTGGCACAGGACAAGCTGGCGGGCATCGCCGCCGAGGTGAAGGCCGAGGGCTGGGCTTGGGCCGATGCCACGCCGGGCATGACCCATGCCGACCTGCACGCCTTCCAGCGCGCCCCGAGGGAGCGGCGCGAACCCAACAAGCGCGAAGCGCAGCGCATCGAGAAGCTGCAAGCCAAGATGCAGGAGGTGGCCGAAGCGGTGGATGCCGCGATGGACGCCGACGACGAGGACAAGGCCGATGCCTTGCAGGAGGAAGGCGAAGCCCTGGGCGAGCAGTTGCAGGCACTGGAAGAAGGCTTGCAGGGATACGGCGCGAATGTGAAGGCCGCAGCCGGTGCCATCGTCACCATCGACCGCAACGGCGAGGCCGTGATTCATCGAGGGCTGCTGCGCGAGGCCGAGGCGAAAGCCCTTCGCACGCTGGAGAAGTTGCGCCAAGGCTTTAGCGACCCGGACGCCGCGAACGATGACGAAGGCGAGGAAGACGAGCAGCCCAAGGCCGCAGCGATTTCCGACCGGCTGGCCCAACGCCTGAGCGCGCACCGCACGGCGGCGCTGCAAATCGAGGTGGCCCAGCATCCACATGTGGCGCTGGCCGTGCTGGTGCATGGCATGGTGCAGACCGTCTTGCAGGGCCGCTACTACGGCCACGATATTCCGCTGGGCGTGAGCCTGAAAATTCAAGACCGGCTGGAAGGCATGGCACCGGACTGGCCCGAGTCACCCGCCGCCGTAGCGCTCCGCGAATTGCAGCAGGCGTGGGGCGGCAAGTTGCCCGAGGACAGCGCCGCACTGTTCGTCGCGCTGCTGGCGATGGAGCAAGGCGAGTTGGTCAAGCTGCTGGCCGTGTGCGTGGCTTCGACGGTGGACGTGGTGACGCCGCGCGGCACGGCGCAGCAGCCCGGCGCGGAACTGGCGCAGGCCGTGGGCCTCGACATGGCCGTATGGTGGCAACCCACGGCGGAAGGCTATTTCAAGCACGTTGCGAAGGCGGCGGTTTTGCAAGCCGTGGGCGAGTTCGCGCCCGAGAGCGTCCACCGGCTGGCAAAGCTCAAGAAGGCCGACATTGCCAGCGAGGCCGAGCGGCTGGCGAAGGGCACCGGCTGGATGCCTACCATCTTCACGAAGGCAGACGTACCCGAGGAAAGCCCGCAGGTTGCGCAGCAGAACGGCGCGGAAGAAGCCGCCACTATTCCGGGTACCCAAGCCGGGCGGAGGGACGCGGGAATTGGGGATTCCCACCGTGGTGGACAGGTTGATCCAGCAGGCCCTGCTGCAGGTGCTGCAACCGCTCATCGATCCGACCTTCAGCGAGCACAGCTACGGCTTCCGGCCGGGGCGCAGCGCGCATCAGGCGCTTGAAGCGGGCAGGCAACCATAGTACTGCCAGCTTCAACCACTAGGAAAACGTGCAGGTCTTGAAACATCACGTGCCGGCGCTTGTCGCAGCGGGTGTTGTGCAGACCTTCCCTAACCGCGATTCCAGGCGGCAATTAGCATCGTGCCGACTTCATCAGGGTCTGTATCTTTCTTTGTGACGGTGCGCTGCGAAGTGGCTCGGCTTGCCCGTACGCCCCTACGAGCCGCTTTTGGTGTGGCTGAGTCGATCAGTAGCCCACCTAGCAGCACCCGGTAGAACTCTTGGAATGCGTCCTCAAGGGTGAGATTGGCCTGGGCAAGGAATGCCGGGCGGCGCAGCCTTAGTGCGGCTCCCAGAATGAGTTCGGATACGACCAGCCCATGGCAGGGTGCGAAGACACCCTGGTGTACCCCATCGTCGATGAGTTGGGATAGCCTAAGGGTACGGACCTGCTGGTAGTGATCGAAGATACCTCTGGCAACTGCTGAATCTTCGACGTCCTTCAGGAACTGGACACCGATGCGACTAGCCGCCTGGACGCCTACGTCCAGGTAGGCAGCGAGTGCTGTCGTCAAATCCTGTTCACGGTGGATCAGTGCTTCGCCCTGTCTCAGGAGGCTATCGAAAAAGCGTTGCACGACGGCGCAGAAGATCTCTTCCTTCGTCTGCGCAATGTCGTAGAGGCGCCGCCGCGAGCAGTGCAGCCGTGCGGCGATTTCACCCACGGTCAGGCCTTTGACCCCCTCCGTCAGGAGCAGATGGGTCAGCGCATCGAAGAACTCTTCGTCTGTGAGCTTCTTTTTCATGCGGGTTTCTCCTAATGAGACATGGTACCAAGTCAATTGACTTGGTACCAATCGAGCGCGTCTAATGGTACCAATTTAAAAGAAATGGTACCGCTTGAACAGCATGCAAGGGGCATCACCGAATGCAGAGGCCTCCAGCTGAACGCCGCCGCCGCAGGCATGTGAATTGTCTGCGATAGCTGTTCCACCGAACCAGACTTGACTTGAACGGAGAAGCACAGCAATGAATCTGCTGGACTATTTCGATGCTGGTGCTACCAGCCATCCGGATGCGCCTTGTTTCGTGGACTGCGGGCGTGATACCCCGGCCGTCACCTATGCGCAAGCGGGAGCGCTCACGTGCCAGATCGCACGGGGGCTACAGGCCTTGGGACTCGCACCTGGTTTTCACGGCGCAGTGCTGAGCGGCAATGCCGGGGCTGCTTTCGTGGCGCTGCTGGGGGTGTTGCGCGGAGGGGGTGTCTGGCTGCCCGTTAATGCGCGCAACAGCGTGGAGACCAACATCGAGTTCCTGCAGGACATGGACTGCGACGTCCTTTTCTATCAGGCCCGCTATATCAGCCAGGTCGCCGAGATCCGCGGCAAGGTCCCCCGCATTCGTCACTACATAGCTCTGGAAGAGGCCGATGGGGCGGATCTGTCGATTGCTCGGTTGATCCAAGGCCAGCCGCCCGAGATGTACGCAGCGCCGCTGCAGCCGCGGGGGCTGGCCATGATCATGGGTACCGGTGGCACCACGGGGCGCTCGAAGGGCGTCATGCTCAGCCACCGCAACCTGACGGCGACCATGGCCAACCATATGTCGGCCATGAACATTACCGACTGCATGACCGTGCTGGCGGCGGCACCTATCACCCACACGGCGGGGCTGGTGTCGCTGCCCTTCATGGCGCGCGGTGGCCGCGTTGTCCTGATGGACGGGATTGATCCGCAGAACCTGCTCAAGGTGATCGAGCAGGAGCGGGTCAACATGCTGTTCCTGCCCCCAACAGTCATCTATACGCTACTGGCGCAGCCCAACGTCCGCGATTTCGACTTTTCCGCGCTGCGCTACCTCATGTACGGCGCCGCACCCATGTCGCCCGACAAACTGGCGGAGGCCATCGATGTGTTCGGCCCCGTCATGCTGCAGATCTATGGCCAGGCGGAAGTGCCTGGCGCGATCTCCGTGCTGCGGGTCGAGGACCATTTCATCGACGGGCAGGTGGCGCCCCGCCAGCGCCTGCTGAGCGCGGGGCGCCGCTTCCCCTTCACGCGGGTGGCGGTCATGGACGACGACGGCAGCCTGCTCACCCAGCCGGGGGCCGTGGGCGAGATCGTCGCGCAGGGCGACATCGTGACCGAGGGCTACTACAAGAACCCCGAGGCCACGGCTGAAGTGCAGCGCCACGGCTGGCACTGCACGGGCGACGTGGGCTATTTCGACGAGCAGGGCTTCCTGTTCATCGTTGACCGCAAGAAGGACATGATCGTCACGGGCGGCTTCAACGTCTTCTCGTCCGAGGTCGAGGCCGCCGTCATGGCCCACCCGGCCGTGAAGGACTGCGCCGTCATCGGCGTGCCCGACGACAAGTGGGGCGAGGCCGTCAGGGCGGTCATCGAGCTGCGCCCGGGCCAGTCCGTGGAGCCGCAGGCGCTCATCCAGTTCGTCAAGGACCGCCTGGGCAGCATCAAGGCGCCCAAGGAGGTCGAGATCGTCGCGCAGCTGCCGCGCAGTGCGGTGGGCAAGGTCTTGAAGAAAGAAGTCCGCAAGAAGTATTGGCACGCGCAGGAGCGCATGGTTTCCTGACGCACGTTTGGTGATTCAACCCCGGAGGTATCGCAATGCAAGAGCCCGTTCTCGTTGCCGGTGTCGGCATGACCCCTTTCAAGAAACCCGGCGACAACCTGCCGTACCCGGAAATGGCTGCGCAGGCGATCCGCGAGGCGCTGCAGGACGCGGGCCTCACCTACTCCGACGTGCAGGACGTCTATGCGGGCTACGTCTATGGCGACTCGGCCAGCGGCCAGCGCGCGGTCTACGAGGTCGGCATGACCGGGGTGCCGGTGATCAACGTCAACAACAACTGCTCCTCCGGCTCCACGGCCCTGTACATGGCGCGCAAGGCCGTGGCCAACGGCTCGGCGGACTGCGCGCTGGCGGTGGGTTTCGAACAGATGCCCGCCGGCGCCCTGAGGGCGTACTGGGACGACCGGCCCGATCCGCTCGACCACTTCAACGGGGTCATGGACGAGATCTTCGGCCACCCCGAGCTGCCCATGGCGATCCGCTACTTCGGCGCGGCGGGCCGCGAGCACATGGAGCGGTACGGCACCCCGCTGGACACCTTCGCCAGGATCCGCGCCAAGGCCAGCCGCCACGCTGCGCGCAATCCGCTGGCGCTGTTCCGCAAGGAGGTGACGGTGGAGGAGGTGCTGGCCAGCTCGCCCCTGGTGCCCGGCGCCATGACCCGCCTGATGGCCTGCCCGCCGACCTGCGGCGCCGCTGCCGCCGTCTTCGTGAGCAAGAAGTTCGCCCAGAAGATGGGCCTCTCCGCCAACGTGCAGGTGTTGGCGCAGTCGCTGGTGTCCGACCGCCCCGGCGCGTTCGCCGACAAGTCCGCGATTTCCGTTGTGGGCTTCGACATGACGCGCGAGGCCGCCCGCCAGGTCTACGAGGCGGCAGGCGTGGGACCGCAGGACATCGACGTGTGCGAGCTGCACGACTGCTTTGCGCAGAACGAGCTGCTCAGCTACGAGGGCCTGGGTTTCTGCGCCGTCGGCGAGGGCCGGGCCTTCGTCGAGTCGGACAGCAACACCTATGGCGGCGCGGTCGTCGTCAACCCCTCGGGCGGGCTGCTGTCCAAGGGCCATCCGCTGGGCGCGACCGGCTTGGCGCAGTGCTACGAGCTGACCCACCAACTGCGCGGCAGCGCCGAAGCACGCCAAGTGGAGGGTGCACGCCTGGCCTTGCAGCACAACGCGGGCCTGGGCGGCGCCACCGTGGTGACCCTGTACGGGCGCGCGGACTGAGGGACGAGATCATGGTGAAACGCCTGGAAGGCAAGGTGGCCCTGGTCACCGGTTGCGGATCATCGGGGCCCGGCTGGGGCAATGGCAAGGCCATGGCCGTGTTGTTCGCCCGCGAAGGGGCGAAGGTCTATGGCTGCGACATCCACCTGGACGCAGCGCGCGAGACCGAGTCGATCGTGCGGGAAGAGGGCGGGGCCATGAGCGTGGCCCAGTGCGACGTGACCGACCCCGGCGCGGTGGAAGCGCTGGTCCAGGATTGCGTGACCACCTATGGCGACATCGACATCCTGGTGAACAACGTCGGCACCGCCCGCCTGGGTGGGGTCGTCGAGCAGAGCCTGGAGGACTGGCGCCTGGTCTTCGACATCAACCTCACCTCCATGTTCCTGACCTGCAAGCATGCGATCCCCTCCATGCTCCGGAAAGGCCGGGGGAGCATCGTCAACATCGGCTCGGTAGCCGGCGTGCGCGACAGCGGCGTGGCCTACGTGTCCTACAGCGCCTCGAAGGCCGCGGTGCTCGGCTTCTCCCGCAGCGTCGCCCTGGAATACGCCAAGCGGGGCATCCGCTCGAACGTGCTGATGCCGGGCCTGATGAATACGCCCATGGTCCGACAGCCCGTGCTGTCGCTGGCGGACGGGTACCGGGAAGCGTCGCAGGAGGAAATGCTGGCCAAGCGGGACCGGCAGTGCCCCATGGGCCACATGGGAGACGCATGGGACGTGGCCACCACGGCCCTGTGGCTGGCGAGTGACGAATCCAAGTACGTCACGTCCGCCGAAATCATGGTCGATGGCGGTATTTCCGCCCGCATCGGCTGACCTGGAATACATGCAAATCAACGACAGGAGACACATCATGGTTAGCGTTGCGAAATGGTTTAAAAAGGGCATGGTGGTCGCCGCGGCGGCGGCCATGGGGCTGGTGTCCAACGGGCATGCCCAGTCCAAGCCCGAGAAGTTCAAGATCGGCGGCGTGCTGTCGCTCTCCGGTCCCTACGGGCTGCTGGGCGAGGACATGCGCCGGGGCGTGCAGATCGCCGTCGAGGAGCGCGGCGGCAAGGTGATGGGCGTGCCCATCGAAGTCACCTGGGAGGACGACGAAACCAAGCCCCAGCCCGCCGTGCAGAAGGCCACCAAGCTGATCTCCGAGGGCTCGCACATGATCTTCGGTGCGCTCAGCTCCGCCTCCACGCTGGCGGTCATGAACCTGGCCAAGCAGCGCAAGGTGCCCCACCTCGTCACCATCTCGGCGGACGACAAGATCACCGTGCCCGGCGGCTCCCGCTACACCTTCCGTACATCGAACAACCTGGGCATGGAAAACCGCATGGCGCTGGCGTACATGCAGGACAGGAAGCTCAAGAAGATCTACATCGTTACCGCCGACTACCAGGCCACCCGTGACGGCTACGAGTGGATCAAGCAGCAGACCGGCCCCAACGGTATCCAGATCGTGGGTGAGGACTTCCCGCCCCTGGGCAACCGCGACTATTCGTCCATCGTGGACAAGATCGCCAAGTCCGACGCCGACGGCGTGCTGCTGATGCTGACGGGCTCGGACGTGGTTACTTTGCTCAAGCAGGCCGGCCAGGTGAACCTGGGCAAGAGCAAGGTGCTTTTCGGACCCGTGGCCGCCGATGAAACCATGGCGGCGGCCGTGGGGCCGGCCTCGCTGGGCGTCAATTCCGGCCTGCGCTACGACCACACCATCGACACCGCCGCCAACCGCAAGTTCGTCGAGGCCTACCGCAAGAAGTTCGGCATCTTCCCCAGCATGACGGCCGGGGAGGCCTACGACGGCATGGCGTGGTGGCTGGACACGGTGGAAAAGACCGGCTCCTGGGACAAGGAGAAGTGGGTGGACGCCTTCGCCGCCAGCGTCCGCGAGAACTCCGTGGAAGGCAAGAAGACCATGCGTGCCTGCGACCACCAGGCCCTGCAGCCGGGCTTCTGGGGCGAGGTGGTGCAGGGCACCCCGCCAGCCCCCGCGCTGACGATGAAGATCACCAAGGTCTTTCCCGAAGAGAAGCTGTTCGAGGCCTGCAAGAACTGAAGGCCGCAGCGGGAGGCCGCCCCGGCCTTCCGCACTCGGTGAATCGCTATGTCAACTATCGTGATCGGCTTGAGCCTGGGCATGCTGCTGTTTTTGCTGGCGGCGGGCCTGACGCTCATCTTCGGCATGCTGGGTGTGATCAATTTTGCCCACGGTGCCATCTATATGTTGGGCGCCTACGTCTCGTATGAAACGGGGCGGCGCACGGGCTCGTTCCTCATGGGCGTGCTGGCCGCTACGTTCTTCACCGCGCTGGCGGGCGCGGTGATCGAGAAGCTGGCGCTGCGACCGCTCTACGAGCGCCCGCACTTCTACCAGCTGATCCTGACCTTCGGCCTGATCCTGATCCTGAGCGACGTGGTGCGCTTCGTCTGGGGCCCCGGCTACCAGGAGGTGGCGATTCCGCCGCTGTGGAACGGCACCGTGGACATGCTGGGCAGCACGATCCCGATGTACCGGCTGTTCGTGATCGGGTTCGGCGCTCTCGTCTCGGCGGGCCTGTACTTGGTGCTTGAGAAGAGCACTTTCGGCATGCTCGTGCGGGCCGCCAGCAGCGACGCGGAAATGGTGCGCATCCTGGGCCTGCCAGTGGGCGCGATCCGCATGGCGGTCTTCGCCACGGGCTGTGGCCTGTCGGGCCTGGCGGGCGCGATCGCGGCGCCGCTGTTCCCCATCGAGCTGGGTATGGCGACCAACACCATCATCGACTGCTTCATCGTCGTGATCCTGGGTGGGCTGGGGAACATCCGGGGGGCGATCGCGGCGTCCATGCTGATCGGCATGGTGCGTGCCCTGGGCTACGTGTACCTGCCCGGCTGGGTGGACATCATGACCTTCGTGCTGCTGATCGGCACCCTCTTGACGCGCCCGCAGGGCTTGTTCTACCGCGCGGCGAGGACGGCATGAAACTCTCCCTGTTCGACATCTGCTTCGGCCTGCTGCTGGCCGCGGCCGGCATCCTGCTGCCCTTCCTCAACCCGAGTGAAGCGCTGATCCAGCTGGTCACCCTGGCGGCCATCTGGGCGATCTTCGCCATCGGCTTCGACTTCGTGTTCGGCGCTTTGGGCATGGTGTCCTTCGGGCACGCCACCTTCCTCGGGGTGGGCGGCTACGCCGTGGCCCTGGCGACGCAGAAATACGGGCTGCCTTTCTCCGCCGGCGTGGGCCTGGCCATCATCGTGGGGGCTGCGTTCGCCCTGCTGTTCAGCTTCTTCGCGCTGCGGGTGTCCGGCATCTTCTTCGCGCTGGTGACCCTGGCGCTGTCCCAGCTGATCTTCATCCTGGCGGACAGCAAGCTGCGCGGCTTCACTGGCGGGTCGGACGGCATCTCGGGCGTGGAGCGCCCGGGCTTCCTGGGCATCGACTTCTACGACCCCGTCCACTACTACTGGTTCGTGCTGGGCGTGTATGCCCTGGTCATGCTGGCGGTGATCTCGCTGCGCAGTTCGCCGTTCGGCCGCGTGATCGCGGCGATCCGTGGCAACGAGACCCGCGCCGACCAACTGGGCTTCAACGTCAACCGCTACAAGCAGATCACCTTCGTGATCTCGGGCGGCCTGAGCGGCCTGGCGGGGGCGCTGCTGGCCTCGCTGCTGATGTACATGAACCCGCAGATGCTGCACTGGACCACCTCGGGGGACGTGATCATCATGACCCTGCTGGGCGGCTCCGGCTCGCTGTGGGGCGCCACCGTCGGCGTGATCGCCTTCGAGGTGCTCAAGGAATGGCTGAGCAGCTGGACCGAGTACTGGTACGGCGTGCTGGGCCTGGTGTTCATCCTTGCAACCATCTTCTTCCCGCGCGGCATCGTTGGCGAGCTGGAGCAGGGTTTCGCGGCCTACCAGAAGAACCGGCGCGGAGGTGCGCGATGAGCCAGGCAGCACTGCGGTGCGAGGGCGTGACTGTCAGCTACGGCGCCCTGAAGGCGGTCAACGACGTCAGCCATGAATTCCTGGAGGGCTGCATCTACGGCCTGATCGGACCCAACGGCGCGGGCAAGACCACGCTGCTGAACGTGCTGGCCGGGCGGCAGATGCGCCATGCGGGCAAGGTGTACTGCGGCGGCCGGGAGATCAGCCAGCGCCCCGCCTACGAACGGGCCCGCATGGGCATCGGGCGCAGCTTCCAGATCATCAAGATCTTCGGCGAAATGACGGTGGCCGAGAACCTGCTGGTCGCGGCCCAGTCCCGCCGGCCCGGGTTCCAGCCCTTCTGGATGAGCCGCCACTTCGACCGGCAGTTCCGCGAGCAGCTGGATGCCATCCTGGAGCTGACGGGGCTGGCGGCCCACCGCGACGACGTCGCGGGCACGCTGCCCTACGGCCTGCAGCGCTCGCTGGAACTGGGCGTGACCCTGCTGCCCGATCCCAGGATTTTGCTGCTGGACGAACCGCTGGCGGGCATCGGCCACCACGAGATCCAGGCCGCGCTGGCCCTGATCCGCAAGGCCGCGCAGGGGCGCACGGTGCTGCTGATCGAGCACAACATGGATGCGGTGATGTCGCTGTCCCACGAAATCGTGGTCATGAGCAACGGCTCGGTCATCGCCTGCGGCGCCCCCGAGGACATCCGCAGGAACGAAGCGGTGCGGTCGATTTACCTTGGGGAGGACGCGCAGTGATCGAACTCGAAAAAGCCAGCGTCAGGTACGGCCAGGCCCTGGCGCTGGAAGAAATCTCCGTGCGGATCGATTTCCATGAAATCGTCGCCATCGTCGGGCGCAACGGCGCAGGCAAAACCACGCTGCTCAAGGCCCTGGTCGGCCTGATGCCCCTGGTGGCCGGCCGGCGCCTGCTGGGCGAGCAGGACATTTCGGGCCTGGGCGTGGAGGCCATCGCCAAGCTCGGCGTGGCGCTGGTGCCGGACACGCGCCGCATCTTCCCCAACCTGTCGGTGCTGGAGAACCTCAAGATCGGCGCGCTGGCCCACCAGCCGGGGCACTGGACCCTCGACCGGGTGCTGGACGCCTTCCCGCGCCTGCGGGAACGGCTGGACTTCGGCGGCGACCAGCTCTCCGGCGGCGAGCAGCAGATGCTGTCGATCGGGCGCGCCCTGCTGGGCAACCCGCGCATGCTGCTGCTCGACGAACCCACCGAGGGGCTGGCGCCGGTCATCGTGGACCAACTGGTCCGCGTGTTCAGCGAAGTCCATCGCCAGGGCACCGGCATCGTGCTGGTGGAGCAGAACCTCAAGGTGCCCCTGAAGCTGGCCCACCGCCAGTACGTGCTGGACCATGGCCAGGTCGCCTGGTCCGGCACGGCCCAGGAACTGGACGCGCAGCGCGCCCACGTCGAGGGCCTCATCACGACGGGCGCAGCGGCGTGACCGCTCCGTGCCCATGCAAACCCCAATCCAAGGCATGCCCATGAACGCCCGCACCGCCGCGCGCATCGCGCCCCTGCATGAAAGCGACCCCCGCTCGCGCGACCCCGTGCTCGAAGAGCTGGTGGATTTCGTCGGCTACCGCCCGAATGCGCTGCTGACCATGGCGCGCAAACCCGGCGTGGTGCCCGCGCTGCTCAAGCTGTTGAGCGTGACGCTGCGCGGCGACGGGCAGCTCACCCAGGCGCTGCGCTTCCTGATCGCCGCGGAAGCCGCGCGCGGTGCGCGCTGTCGCTATACGACGACGCACCTCGTCCACGCCGCCCACCACCTGGGCGTGGGCTGGGACAAGCTGGCCGCGCTGCCGTCCTACCGGGACGACCCTCGGTACACCGAGCAGGAGCGCAAGGCGCTGGCCATCGCCACCGCAGGCGGCAGCCTGCCGGTGCGCGAACCGGGCCAGGCCATCGACCAGGCCCGGCAGGTCTTCTCCGAGGAGGAAATCGTCGAGATCGTGTCCTGCGTGGCCATGGTCGGCTGGTTCAATCGCTGGAACGGCCTGATGGGCTCGGAGCTGGAGCCCATGCCCTCGGAGGCGCTGGCCCACGTTCCCTGGCTCCAGGATCTCGAAGTCTGAAAGAGAAGGCCATGTACAGCCGCATCCACGAACCCCACGCATGCACGCTGACCGATGCCCTGCGCGAATGGGCCGCCAGCCGCCCCGCAGCGCCCTGGCTGGAGGACAGCCAGGGCATCGCCTTCACCGTGGGGCAGGCGTTCACCAGCAGCCAGCGGTTTGCGAGCTTCCTGCACCACCAACTGGGCGTGCAGCCCGAAGAGCGCGTTGGCGTCTTCATGTCCAACAGCTGCGCCATGGTGGCGACCACGTTCGGCATCGGCTACCTGCGGGCCACGGCGGTGATGCTCAACACCGAGCTGCGTTCCTCCTTCCTCCGCCACCAGTTGAACGATTGCCAACTGGCCACCATCGTGGTGGACTCCGCGCTGGTCGAGCACGTCGCCAGCCTGGCGGATGAGCTGCCCCACCTGCGCACCCTGGTCGTGGTGGGCGACGCGCCCGCCGCCGTGCCCGAACGCTGGCGGCAGGTGGCCTGGATGGACAGCAGCGCCTGCGCGCCGTGGGAAGGCCCCGCGCCCCGGCCCGAGGACATCTTCTGCATCATGTACACCTCCGGCACTACCGGGCCCAGTAAGGGCGTGCTGATGCCGCACTGCCACTGCGCCCTGCTCGGGCTGGGGGCGATACGCAGCCTGGAGATCACCGAGGCCGACAAGTACTACATTTGCCTGCCCCTGTTCCATGCCAACGGTCTGTTCATGCAACTGGGGGCGACGGTGCTGGCGGGCATACCGGCCTTCCTCAAGCAGCGGTTCAGCGCCAGCACTTGGCTGGCCGACATCCGCCGCAGCGGCGCCACGCTGACCAACCACCTGGGCACGACGGCCATGTTCGTCATCAACCAGCCGCCCACGGAGCAGGACCGCGACCACCGCCTGCGCGCCAGCCTGAGCGCGCCCAACCCGGCCCAGCACGAGGCCGTGTTCCGCGAGCGCTTCGGCGTGAAGGACGTGCTGTCTGGGTTCGGCATGACCGAGGTCGGCATTCCCATCTGGGGGCGCATCGGGCACGCTGCGCCGAACGCGGCCGGCTGGGCGCACGAGGACCGTTTCGAGATCTGCATCGCCGACCCCGAGACCGATGTGCCGGTGCTGGCCGGGCAAGTGGGCGAAATCCTGGTGCGGCCCAAGGTGCCCTTCGGCTTCATGGCGGGCTACCTGAACGTCCCGGCGAAAACGGTCGAGGCCTGGCGCAACCTCTGGTTCCACACGGGCGATGCAGGCACGCGGGACGAACAGGGGCTTATCACCTTCGTGGACCGCATCAAGGACTGCATCCGCCGCCGGGGCGAGAACATCTCGGCCACCGAGGTCGAGGTCGTGGTGGGCCAGTTGCCCGGCGTCCATGAAGTGGCGGCCTACGCCGTTCCGGCGCAGGGCGCGGGCGGGGAGGACGAGGTGATGCTCGCCCTGGTGCCCAGCGAGGGAGCGGCGCTGGACATGGCGGACATCGTCCGCCAGGCCAGCGCCCAACTGCCACGCTTCGCCAAGCCGCGCTACCTGCGCCAGATGGACAGCCTGCCCAAGACGGCGACCGGCAAGATCCAGCGCGCCGTCCTGCGCCAGCAAGGCAGCGCCGGCGCCTACGACGCCGAGGCGGCACCCGCCCGGTAAACAGGAGGAGCACACCATGTCGGAAAAACTGCGCGGCAAGGTGGCCGTGGTCACCGGCTCGGGCCGGGGTATTGGCCGGGCGATGGCCCTCAAGCTCGCGGGCGAAGGGGCCCGGCTCGTCCTCAACGACCTCGACGACGAACCCGCCATGGCCGTGCGCGAGGAGATCATCGCGCTGGGCGGCGAGGCGGTGGCCTGCTGCGGCAGCGTGGCCGAAGCCGGTTTCGCCGACCGGCTGATCGGCACGGCCACCGGCGCGTTTGGCGGGCTGGACATCCTCATCAACAACGCGGGCTACACCTGGGACAACGTCATCCAGAAGATGAGCGACGCGCAGTGGGACGCGATGATCGACGTGCACCTGACCGCGCCGTTCCGCATCCTGCGCGCGGCGCAGCCGGTGGTCCGCGCGCTGAGCCGGGCCGACGCCGAGGCCGGCCGCCGTGTGGTGCGCAAGGTGGTCAACGTCTCCTCGGTCTCGGGCGTCTTCGGCAATGCGGGGCAGGTCAACTACTCCGCCGCCAAGGCGGGCATCGTGGGCCTGACCATGGCGCTGGCCAAGGAGTGGGGGCGCCTGAACACCACGGTCAATTGCGTGGCCTACGGCCTCATCCGCACCCGCATGACCGAGGCCACCGCCGATTCCGACGCCGCCATCCAGGTCGAGGGACGCGAGATCAAGGTGGGCGTGAACCCGGACCTGATGGCAGCGATGGAGCGGAACATTCCGCTGGGCCGGGCCGGCACGCCCGAGGAGGCCGCCGGCGCGGCCTACCTGTTCTGCATTCCCGAGTCCGACTACGTGAGCGGCCAGACCCTGCTGTGCACGGGCGGGCTCACTGGCATATAACCTGATGCGATGACGAAGCCAGACACCCCCGCGCTGACCTACCCCTTCGAGCCCCCGGCGTCGCACCACACGGTCGAGGTCGCCCCCGGCGTGCGCTGGATCCGGCTGTCCATGCCGTTCCGGCTCGACCACATCAACGTCTGGGCCATCGACACGCACGATGGCTGGGTGCTGGTGGACACCGGCCTGAACAACCCCACCACCGTGGCCGACTGGCTGGCGCTGATGGGTGAGGGGCCGCTGGCGCGACCGCTGCAGGGCGTGTACACCACGCACATGCACCCCGACCACATCGGGCTGGCAGGCTGGTTCACGCGCCGCGCTGGCGTGCCGCTGCACATGAGCCGCCTGGAATACCTGAGCTGCCGCGTGATGCACGCCGACACGAACCGCGAGGCGCCGCCCGACGGCGTGCTGTTCCACCGCCGCGCGGGCTGGTCGGAGGCAGCCATCGAGGGCTACCGCAGCCGCTTCGGCAGCTTCGGCAAGCACATCCATGCGCTGCCCGAGAGCTTCCGGCGCCTGCAGGATGGCGACCTGCTGCAGTTGGGCGCGCACGCCTGGCGGGTCATCACCACCGGCGGCCATTCGCCGGAGCATGCCTGCCTGTACTGCCCCGGCCTGAAACTGCTGGTTGCGGGCGACCAGGTGCTGCCGCGCATCTCGTCGAACGTGTCGGTGTTCGCCACCGAGCCGCAGGCCAATCCGCTCAAGGAGTGGTTCGAGTCGCTGGACAAGCTGGCGCGGGAAGTGCCCGCCGATGTGCTGGTGCTGCCCTCGCACAATGAACCCTTCTACGGGCTGCACGAACGCCTGGGCTCGCTGCGCGCCGGTCAGGAGCGGGCGCTGGAACGGCTGCGCCAGTCGCTGACGGGCGGGCCGCAGCGCATCGTGGACGTGTTCCCCGCCTTGTTCCACCGTGCCATCGATGAGCAGGACGGGCAGCAACTGAGTCTCGCCACGGGCGAGGCCGTGGCCTGTATGAATTACTTCATCGCGGAAAGCGCCGTAGGGTGCACCGTGGATGGGAGCGGCGTCGCATGGTATGAGCTGAAGTCGTGAGGCCGCACCATCTCCGGCCTCAGCTACCTCATTCATTGAGAGGGCAGTCCACGCTGGTGTTTACGACTTTAGATAGGCAGCGGCCTGGCTGGGCATTGCGAACAGCCGCATGGATGCTGGGTGGGTGTTTACGACTTTAA
Organism: Achromobacter sp. 413638; assembly: GCF_043119405.1. Lineage (NCBI taxonomy): Bacteria > Pseudomonadati > Pseudomonadota > Betaproteobacteria > Burkholderiales > Alcaligenaceae > Achromobacter > Achromobacter sp. 413638. Next base: position 141,463 of record NZ_JBICCO010000001.1, on the reverse strand, counting down.
TTGCCCAGAATAGCCACCGTGATGCATGAACCTGCCGAGGCATTGGCCGCCTGACCCATGCCGCAGGCAAGCGCCCGGGCCAAGGCCGGAGCGCTTTGCCGCAGGGAGCCGAACCATGCCCACCATCAACATCACCAGTGGCCCGCGCATGGCGGCGGTCTACGCGCCCGGCACGGTACGCGCCCGCCGCTGGCACGGCGAGGGCGATGTGCGCGGTTACCGTCCGCCCTCGGGCTGGATGGCCCGAGCCGATCTCACCGACATTCATCCCATCACGGGCCGTGCCTTAGCGCGGGCCGTGTGGTGGATCATTGAGACAAAGGAATAACCATCGTCAGCACCGCGCCTAGGTCGTTTCGCCCTAGGCGCGGTGAGCTTCAAAAATCCGGGCGCGGCGGTGGCCGCGCCCGGTGTCGAAGGCATTGCTGCATTGCGCAATGCCTTCGGGCACTGGCCCGTCCAGGGCCAGTGTCAGGAGGTGGCCGGGCGGCACACTCGGTAGTTGCAGGGAAGTCAAGGCTTGCCGCCAGTATGACCTGTGCATGCACGGTCTCAGCCTGCACAATTATTGAGGTTGAGTCATCGCCACGGCTTCATGTTCGGGAAGACGCTGGAGCGGCAAGAGATCCATGACATCACAAAACAGAGCGCGGTTCTGCCAGTCGTTGCGGTCGCCGATCACATAGAAGCGCCGCTTCGCCCGCGTTGCCGCCACGTTCAGCAGGTTGGGCTCCGAGACCGCCCAGTCGCGTGCGCCGGGACCGTCGGTATTTCCGCCCAACACCATGATGACAACCGGCGCTTCCTTTCCCTGCATGGTGTGGATGGTTCCGGAAACCATCGTGTCGCCGAGCAAGCGTTTGAGGTTCTCCAGGACATTCTTGAAGGGCGTGATGACCGAAATGTCGGCTGCATTCACTCCGTCCTCATGAAGCAAGGCCAGCAGCGCCCGCAGGGCTTTTCCTTCAGCCGGCACCCAGTTCCCGTCGGATGTTCCACTGGCGTGAATCCACCCCGTAGGCAGTCGGGCGGGGGTTTCCTTGTCGGCTCGCGGTGCGATGGTGCCGTACACCATCGCACCGTCGTAGGCGATGCGGTTGGCCAGTCCGTGCATCGGCTTGTCGCAGCGCCGGTGCACGGCCAACGGCAACCCCACCCACGTCTTGCTGTCGGCCGGTCCCGCCATGCGGCCCCACGCAGTAGCCTGGTCCGCCAAGGTTTGCGCGGATTGTCGGTTGGGGAGCCAATGTGCATCGACACGGTAGCGCGTGCGCATGTGTTCCAGCACTGCGTCGGACATCCCCGCCGCGCGAGCTTGGCGCCCCTCAAATACCGCCGAACCGGCGATGCCGGATCGACCCGGCCAACGCCCCGCCACGATGGACGAGGCGCTGGCGAACACGCTGGCGCTTACTGCGGCAGGTTGTACGAATGCGTGCCGTCCTCAACGCTGGCGGTTCTCGCCCATCACGTCACGAAGGACGGTTCACGGACATCCCGCCCGGCATCGCCATGGAGCTTCCACGCCACGCCTCAAGACCGGCGCCGCAAGGTGCGGCCGGGGCGTTCTCGCTTGTCGTCGGGTGGTTGACCCGGCCCGCGTCAGTGGGCGAGCCGGTGCAGCCTTCGTGCGGGGATGCCGAGTCGGCCCTGTCTCTTTTCGGTGCGGTTCGGCCCAAGGCGTCCTTGTGTTGTTGTGAATCCTGGCGGGGGCGCGGCTGCGCCTCGGGCTTCATGGCTGCAACCGTCCAGCGAAAACAATTTCCCCGCCGCTGCGCGGCTTCCTCGCGCAGCAAATTCTTTTCGCCTCCCGGCTCTCCACTGCGTTTCGACCGCAAGCGGTGCAGCCCGCCCGTCCCCCGCCGGCCGGATCACAACAAGGACGCGATGGGCGCGAACCTTGTTCCACCAAAAGGAGTTTCATCATGGCCAACATCGGCAGCTTCACCGCAGACAAAGACGGCTACACCGGCACGCTTCGCACCCTGACGCTCAACGTCAAGGTCAAGCTGGTGCCCAACGACAAGGGGGACAACGAGAAGGCCCCGGACTTTCGCCTGCAGGCCGCCAGCCACGATATCGGCGCGGCGTGGAAGAAGACCAGCGAGGCCGGGCGGGAGTACATCTCCGTGACCCTTGACGATCCTTCGTTCCCGGCCACGGTCTATGCCCGCCTGATCGAAGGCGAGGACGGCACGCACGACCTGATCTGGTCGCGCAGCAAGCCCCAGGCGGCGTGACCGCCACAGCGCCCCGCCCACGTGGCGGGGCGCTGTGCTGCCTTCGCGGCACTTCAAGGAGGCAACACCATCGCCAAGGCTGCGCCGTGTCGAGCGGCTTTCGCATGTGTTGAGTTGCCCGCCGCAAGCGGTGGCCGGGCGTGTCGGTGCGTTGCACCGCCGGGCTTTACGGGCTGCGCCCCGTGCCGACTTCGCCGTCACGGCCATCCGGCTGCAATCCCTCACGCCTTCGCGCCTGCGGCGCTGCGCGCTTCGCTTGCCTCCTGGGGAAAGCCCTGTGGCCTATCCCCGCCGCGCGATGCTTGGCGCCCCTGCAGTCCCCGAACCGGCTGAGCCGGATCGGCCACGCCAGCAACGTCGCACGCTATGGCGTGTCACTCTTCTTCGCCACAGTCTCCAACTCCTGGCGCACCTGCACCAGAAGCTGATCAACCTGCTGCAGGTCGTCGCCGGCATAGGCCAGCGTCAGCAGCGTGAGCGGGTGCACCTCCATGACCTCGCACAGCTCGGCCAGCTTGTTCAGGGTGGGGCTTTTGAGGTCGCGCTCCAGCGTGCTCATGTAGGTGCGGCTGGACACGTCGGAGAACGCCTCCTGGCTCAATCCACGCGCTTTCCTGATGGTCTTTAGTGCCTCCGACAATGTATGTTTCGCTGCCAACCCTGGATCTCCCCAAAATCCAAGATGACAGCCGATTGCGCCCTATAGGGCTACAATCTATAGTGTTCAACTATGCCTGCCTGCCGCTTTTGTGCTTTTACGGAAATCCGTATCTGCGGCTTCTCACAGAAGCGCAAAGCCGCATCCGTGCCTTTCCACAAACCCGCCAATGCGGTTTTGCGCTTTCACGCTTCGGCGGTTTTGTGCGAATGAGGGGACGCCCATGAACCAGCTCATCACCGAGGACGAGCGCAGGCTGTTGCTGGAACACGGCCAAGCCCGCGCCGCTGGCCGGGTCATCGACCCGCTGCCCGTGGTGCGGCTGTTCACGCCGGATGCACACGCCACCTGGCTGTTGGTGTCGCTCGACCCCGCCGACGGCGATACGGCCCATGGCCTGATCGACTTGGGGATCGGCATGCCCGAGCTAGGCGAGATCAAGCTGTCCGACCTCGCATCCATCGTCGGGCCGAGCAAACAGCCCGTGATGCGGGACCGGTATTTCCGGGCGGTGCGCCCGTTGTCGGAGTACCTGCGGCTGGCCCAGGAGAACGGCTCCATCCTCGATTGAGCCGTTCGCGCCCAGGCCAAGCCGGGCGCATTGAGACTATTTCGGTCTTGCTCCAGACCCGTCCGGTCTTAGTCCGCACTATCGCACCAAATCGGTGCCATCGTGGCGCAATCGGTCATGATGCCGGCCGTGGCATCGGGCACGGTGGATATCGCAGGAGGCGCGTATGTCCTCGCGCGCCACCGTCGCATTCAGACGATCCATGCAACCCATCCGATGCATTTCGTCTTGACACGCAAGTTACCAATCTACCAGCTTATTCACGATTGGATGCAAGTTTGATGCGGTGACGTTTGCGTGTGAAACCGGTGACGGCCGTCCTGCTCTACGGGAGCTTGCGTCATGGCCGAGCCGCACCACTTCGCGCACTGGTATCCGACCGCCGCCTACCTCTACGTCCTGTGCCTGGACACGCTCGCACTGGCCTGGGAGTACCTGCGTCGCCATCCCGACTACCGGCTCGACTGGCTGCGCCGTCATCGCCAAGCACAAGCAATGCATGAGGCTGCGCATCGCTGGGGCCTGCGTCTGCTGGAAGACCCGGCCTTGGACGCGCGTGACGCGCATCCGGCCTGGCTCCCCGGCCATGAGGCCGTGGTGCAGCTTCACCCCGATGCCGATCCGCCACCGGATGCCGAGCCGTTCGCGTTTTGGCGCATTCCCGGCCACAAGCAACTGCTCCACGACGGCAAGGGCCTGGCGCTGATCGCGCGCAGCCCCGGCCTTTGCCAGCGCTATGCGCTGGCGCCTGGCCTTGAGGACGGCATGGCCGTGGCCCATGCCTACCGTGGCCGTGGGGCCACCCACGTGCCTGACACGCCAGCGCCGATGGCTCGCCCCCGACCGCCCCCTGCGGCGCTGCTGGAGCTGCACACCCTGCAGGCGCTCGACGCCACCCTGGCGGGCGCGTCCTTGCGCGACGTGGCCGAGGGCTTGTTCGGTGCGGACGCCGCGGCCGGCTGGTACAGCGACGGCGGCCTGCGCTCCAAGGTGCGCCGCCTGGTGCGGCGCGGCGATGCGCTGATGCGCGGCGGCTATCGCCGCCTAGCACAGCTTGCGCCGCTTGAGAAGGGTCGTTTTGAAGAGGACGCAAAACGACCCTGAGCAGGAGCGCTTCGTTTTCTGAGACTGCCTCCATCCGGTTGCGCTGTGTGGCCGGAGCCCTGCAACCGATGGAGGTTCTCACCATGCGTCCTGCTCCCTTGCGGCCTGCCGCCGCACCCGCAGCTACCCCGGCCGCTGCTGCACAGCCGCAGCGTTATCTCACCAACGACGAGGCTGCCGACTACCTGCGGCTGTCGCCGCGCACGCTGGAAAAGCAGCGCGTGCTGGGTGGCGGCCCCAAGTTCCGCAAGTTCGGCCGCCGCGTCATGTACGCCGTGGCCGACCTCGATGCCTGGGCCGCCGAGCGCAGCTTCGAGAGCACGTCCGATCCCGAATACGCCGAGCAGCACTCGGCGGACAGCCGTGCGCGCTGATCACTGGCGCGCGGGTGGCCTTCGCCATGTTCAGCCCATCCGGGGCAGTCAGGCAGGAGCGCGAACAGCTCGATCTGTTTCGCGCCTTGCCGGGCGACATGGCGCCGCGCGACAGCCAGGACTTGATGGCCTTTCCGTTCTTCTCGCTGGCGAAGTCGCGGCGCACGACGCCGATCGACTTTCAGGCCGGCGGCATCACGATCCGCGTGGAAGGCACGCAGGAACACGGCATCGCCACGATCTGGGATGCCGACGTGCTGATCTGGGCGGCCTCGCAGATCGTGGAGGCGCGCGACGCGGGCTTGCGCCCGTCGCGGCTGATGCAGGCCACGCCCTACGAGATCCTGCGCTTCATCGGGCGCGGTACATCGCTGCGCGACTACCAGCGCCTCAAGGCCGCGCTGGATCGCCTGCAATCCACGACGGTGGCCACGTCCATCCGGGAGACCACGGGAAGGCGGCTGCACCGCTTCTCGTGGATCAACGAGTGGAAGGAGCTGGCCGATGCCAGGGGAACGCCCTTGGGACTGGAGCTGATCCTGCCGGACTGGTTCTATGCGGGCGTGCTCGATGCCGCCCTGGTGCTGACCATCGACCCGGCGTACTTCCGGCTGACGGGCGGGATCGAGCGCTGGCTGTACCGCCTGGTGCGCAAGCACGGTGGGCGGCAGCCGGGCGGGTGGCAGTTCGACTTCCAGCACCTGTACCGCAAGTCGGGCAGCACGGCCAAGCCCTACGACTTTGCCTGCGACCTGCGTGCGCTGGTCGCGCGGCAGTCACTGCCGGGCTACGTCCTGGGCATCGAACGGCTGGATGGCGCCGAGCTGCTGACCTTCCGGCCAGGGCGTCCCGTGCCGTCCACGGCACGGGGATAAACGGTGCGCGTCCTGTGGACGGGCTCGTGCTATCAGGCGTGCCAGGTATCGTGCTATCGGGCGTGGGACTATCGTGCTATCAGGCGTGTCCATCGGCCGCAAAGCCAATGCTGGCGCGGGTTTCGGTCTCCCTTAACTTCCCTAACTTAAATACTCTAACTGGTAGTAGCAGCGCCGCGTCTCGGTGGACAACCGCCACAGGACGCGAAGCGCAGCGGCAACAGCCGGGCTTTCCAACGCGGAGGGCCAGGCCATGATCGTCGCGCTGCTCAACCAGAAAGGCGGCGTGGGCAAGACCACGCTCGCAACGCACATCGCCGGCGAGCTGGCGATGCGCGGCCAGCACGTCGTCCTGCTGGATGCCGATCCGCAGGGCTCCGCGCTGGACTGGACGCAGCGCCGCAGCCAGCAAGGCTTGCCAAGGCTGTTCAGCGCTGTGGGCCTTGCTCGCGAAACCCTGCACCAGGAAGCGCCAGAACTCGCCAGGCGGGCCGATCACGTCGTCATCGACGGGCCACCACGCATCGCGGCGCTGGCGCGCTCCGCGCTGCTGGCGGCCGAGCGGGTGCTGATTCCCGTGCAGCCCAGTCCCTACGACCTGTGGGCCAGTGCCGAGATGGTGGCGCTGATCCGCGAGGCGCAGGTGTTTCGGCCTGCGCTGCGCGCGGCGTTTGTCATCAACCGGCGCGTCAGCACCACGGTGATCGGACGCGAAGCACGCGGAGCGCTGGCCGAGCAGCCGCTGCCCGCGCTGCGCGCGGAAGTGCATCAACGCATCGTGTTCGCCGACAGCGTGGCCGCTGGCCGACTGGCGCGCGAGACGGCGCCCGACAGCGCCGCCGCCAGCGAAATCACCGCGCTGGTGGACGAACTGCTGCGGTGGCCGTCATGAGCAGTCCCGCCAGCAAACGCACGGGCAAGCGCGTGGGCATCGGCGCGCGCCCGCCCGCGAATCCGCACGCCGAGGCGTGGATTCGCCAGGGCAGCGCCGATGACCTCCAGAAAGGCGACCTCTACACGGCCCGCCTGACCCTCGACATCACGCCCGCCATGCGGGCGCGCATCAAGGTATCGGCCTTCACGCAAGGCGTGACGGTGGCTGATCTGTTGCGCGCGCTGCTGAAGCGGGAATTCCCGGAGAAGTCTCCATGATCACACCCGTTTCGACAGCATTGCCGACGTCATCTGCCCCGCCAGTCGGCCGAGCCGATGGCGTGCCGCTGACGCGCGTTGCGCTCGCCTACATCGACCAACGCTTCGACCTCTATCTGCGCTTCGGCGATCCCTCGCGCATCATCCGATTCGACCGCTGGCGTCGCTGCGCGGTGTTCACGCCGAACGCGGTTCTCTGCCGCATCCGCTGGCAGGCCAACGACTACGGCACGATCCGCTGGCAGCTCATGGTGATGCAGGCGTGCATGCCGATGGATGGCGCGCAGCGCATCCCCGGCGTGCAGCCGGGCGCGCGCCTGTTGCTGCACGCCGAGGGTGAGCAATCGGTGCGTGCCGTGCTGGAACGCATCGACGGCATCGAAGCGCTGGGCATCACGCCTGCTACCGCCTCGCCCGCGTACTGGCGCACGCTGGGCAACCGGCTCGCGGCGCGCTTGCCGCTGCCCGAATACAGCGCCGAGCGGCACGCCGCCTGGCTGGCCGTGAGGGCGCTGTCATGAGCACGATTTCTGTTCCCACTGCTGTCACGCATCCACGCTCGCGCCTGCGCGCTCGCCTCATGCTGGCGGGCCTGTCCACCTGCGGCCTCGCTGCGCTTGCCTGGGCGTCCTTCGTGCATCCGCTGCCGCGCCTGACCTACAACCCATCCGACAGCGTGGCGGTCGGATGGTATCGCGTCGATCCGCTCGACCATCGCACCAGCTCGCCGCCACGTCCGTTGTCCGTGGGTAGCATCGTGTTGGTGCCGCTGCCCGCCGAGGCCGCCGCGCTGGCTGCGCAGCGCGGCTACCTACCGACGCGCATCCCGTTGCTCAAGCGCGTGGGCGCGATGGCGCCGCAAGAGGTGTGTATCGCTGACGGCAAAGTCCGCATCGACGGCGTGCCTTCAGCCGCCGTGTTGCCTGCCGATCGCTGGGGCCGGCCGCTGCCATCCTGGCAGCAGTGCCGTCGCCTTCAGCCTGGCGAGCTGTTCCTGCTCAGCGCGACCAATCCGGCGTCTTTCGACAGCCGGTATTTCGGGCCGGTCAGCGCAGCCGCCGTGGTTGGCGTTGCGCGCCCGGTTTGGCTGGAGTCGCGCCCATGATGGCCGCTGATTCGCTGTGCATCATCGTGCTATCGGGCGTGTCGTTCCGGCGGCGTTCCGTGTGTCGTCGCACATGCAGTGCGAGCGCATCCGCGCCGCACTTCACGCTGCCTCCGGCGCAGCCGTCCCACGTGCAGGCGTCTTGTCTCGAACACGGATGGCCTGCGGCCATCGCCGTGTTCGCCGGTGCGCTGGCTGCCGGTGCAGCCTTGCCGCCGGGCCGCAGTTGCCTGGAGCGGATGCGGGAGGCAAATGCGGAAGGCAAGACAAAAGGGGGCGGCACCTGTCGGCCCGCAAAGCCAGTCTGCACGTGGGGGTGGCGCGGCACGCAGCGGCTTCGCCGCCGTGCTGCTTGTGGCGCGTGGCCCGCGTCGATATGGGCTTGTTCGCGTGCTTCGCACGACGGACTACGCCCCAGCTTTCAGGGAGAGAAGTCATGATCAACCGCCGCGACGACGATTTCCACATCCGCCCCAGCGCGCCAAAAAACCGCGGCCAGGGCTTCGTTTCCAAGGTGCTCCAGCAGGCCGGCAAGGCCAGTGGCGGCAAGTCCTCGGTGCGCCGTCCGGCATCGGCCGTCGGCGGCAAGGCCACCGGCCAGCGGCCCGGCTCACGCCTGGGGCGCGGCCATACGGCGGCGCGGTTTGCGGGCGCGAAGCTGACACCCATGTCGCGGCGCGTGACCATCAAGACCCTACTGGTGAACCAGCAGCGGGCCAGCCCGCAATCGCTCGCCAAGCACCTACGCTACATCGAGCGCGACGGCGTGGGCCGCGACGGCGAGCCAGGCCAAGCCTACGGGCCGCAGACCGATACCGCCGACCTCGACGCCTTCAAGGAACGCTGCGCCGACGACCGGCATCACTTCCGCTTCATCGTCTCGCCCGAGGACGGCGCGGAGCTGGAAGACCTGCGCACCTATACACGGCATCTGATGAACCGCATGGAAGCTGACCTGGGCACACGGCTGGAATGGGTGGCCGTTGATCACTGGAACACCGACAACCCCCACGCCCACCTGATCGTGCGCGGGCGCGACGATACCAGCAAAGACCTCATCATCGCGGGTGACTACATCGCCGATGGCTTTCGGCATCGCGCATCCGAGCTGGCGACCGAATGGCTGGGGCCGCGCACCGAACTGGAGATCCAGCAGACCTTGCAACGCGAGGTGGAGCAGGAGCGGTGGACGAGCCTGGATCGCACGCTGAAACGCGAGGCCGGCGAAGACGGCCGGGTGCAGATCGAACGCTTCAACGAACCGAAGCTGCAACGCCAACGCCTGCTGCTGATCGGCCGCCTGCAACGCTTGCAGCGCCTGGGGCTGGCCGACGAGACGCAGCCGGGCACCTGGGCCGTCCATGCCGATGCCGAGAAGACCCTGCGCGCCCTGGGCGAGCGTGGCGACATCATCCGCACCATGCAGCGTGCCATGCGCGGCGAGCCGCGCGAACTGGCGGTGTTCGAGCCGGGCGACGATGGCCGAACCATTCTCGGCCGCGTAGCCGCGAAGGGGCTGGCCGACGAGCTGCGCGACCGTGGCTATCTGGTCATCGACGGGGTGGACGGCAAGGCCCACTACGTCGCGCTCAACACCCGCGACGAGCTGGCGAACTATCCCACCGGCGCCGTGGTGGAGGTGAAGGGATCGGCCGACGTGCGCGCGGCCGACAAGAACATCGCCGTGCTGGCGAGCGATGGTCTGTACCGCACCGACCACCACCTTGCTATCGCGCAGGGCCAGGCCGTGCCGGGCCGCGATCCGCAGGAAGTCGTCGCGGCCCACGTCCGGCGCTTGGAAGCCCTGCGCCGGGCAGGCATCGTGGAGCGCGTGGCCGAAGGGCTATGGAAGGTGCCGGGCGACCTGCCCGATCAGGGCCGTCGCTACGACGCGCAGCGCCTGGGCGGCGTGGCCGTGGAGCTGAAATCGCACCTGCCCATCGAGCGGCAGGCCCGCGTGATCGGGGCCACCTGGCTTGACCAGCAGTTGATCGGCGGCGGCTCTGGCCTGGGCGACCTGGGCTTTGGCGGTGAGGCCAAGCAGGCAATGCAACAGCGCACCGACTTCCTGGCCGAACAGGGGCTGGCCGAGCGGCGCGGCCAACGCGTCATCCTGGCGCGCAATCTGCTGGCAACGCTGCGCAGCCGGGATGTAGCGCATGCCGCGAAGGACTTGGCCGCCGAAACTGGCCTGGAGCATCGGCCCGTGGCCGATGGCCAGCGCGTGGCGGGCATCTACCGCCGCAGCGTCATGCTGGCCAGCGGGCGCTACGCCATGCTCGATGACGGCATGGGGTTCAGCCTGGTGCCATGGAGGCCTGTCATCGAACAACGACTCGGTATGCCGATTTCTGCGCAGGTACATGACGGCCGCGTATCCTGGCAAATCCGACGGCAACAGGGCTTATCTGTTATCTGAAGCCAGCAGCATATCGAGCACCCACTGCAAGGATGCGTCTACAAGCGTTCTCGATGTTGACGACCGGAATGCGCCTGATGCCCATGCCGCGCAACGCCACCTTTCCGGGGATCAGCACCTGGTCGGCCATGACACCAGCAGCGGCGTTGCGCATGTGGGGCGCCTGCAGTTGGGACGGGGTGATGCCTGCATCGGCAATGGCTTCGCCAATCGCCTCGGCGGTGAGCGATTTGAGACCGCAGTCAATGTGCTTGCCGGAACGGGTCATGCCCGTGCCAGCGACGAAGACGGGCTGCATGGAAAGCATCTAAGACTGGGCGGATGAGGAATTTGCACGCCTGCGCCGGAGGCTGGTGATCCAGCCGCTCAAGCCATTGGGGGCCAGGAAGACCACCGCGAGCAGTGCGAAGCCGAAGATCATCCACGGCGCGGATTGCGACACGCTCTCGGCCAAGTTGGGCGTGAGCACGATGAAGGCAGCCCCCAGGAAGGCGCCCCACAGGCTGCGCACCCCGCCCACGAAGCTGCCCACCAGCAGGGACACCGAGAGCAGGAAGGGAAAGTTCTCGGGCGCGACGAACTGGCCCGCCACCACGCTCAGGGCACCGGCCAGGCCGGTGAACGCCGCGCTGAGGCCGAACATCTGCGTGCGCAGGGCGGTGATGTCGAGCCCGCCCGCCGCCGCCGCGAGCGGCTGGTCGCGCGAGGCGTCCACCAGGCGGCCGAACTGCGAGCCGAGAATCCGCCGCGCCAGCAGGAAGGCGCAGAGCGCGCAGGCCGCAACGCAGGCCATGATGGCCCAGTCCGCCCGGTCGGCCAGCACTCCTGGGAACACAGGTTTTTCCAGGACGATCCCCGCCACGCCGCCGGTCAGCCACTCGATCTTTTTCCACTTGAGCGCCTGCGGTGTCACCACCGCCACCGCGAAGGTGGACAGCGCCAGATAAAGCATGGGCAGCCGCAGCGCCGGGAAGCCGAAGAGGAAACCCGCCACGAAGCACAACAGCGCCGCCACCGGCACGCCCACGTAGAATGGCCAGCCCAGGTGATGCGAGAGCACCGCCGCAGTATAGGCACCGATGGCGAAGAAGGCGCTGTGGCCGAGCGAGATCTGGCCCGTGTAGCCGGTGAGCAGGTTCAGGCCCATGATGGCGATGCCATAGATCAGCACCTGCGTCATCACGTACAACGGATAACTTTGCCAACTAAAGGACCAGGCCAGCAGCGCGAGCCCGACCACCGAGGCCGTCCAGCGCAACCAGGTGGGCGATGCCGCCGGGCGGATGTTGAGTGGGGCGTTCATGGTACTCATGCTCACACCCTCACCTGGGCCGTCTTGCCGAAGATACCGGCGGGCCGCAAGACCAGCATCGCGATGATCAACAGCATGATGCAGGTCAGTTTCAGGTCGTTGCCGACCACGTAGGCGCCCAGCAGGTTCTCCAGTACCCCGACGGCGAAGCCCCCGGCCACGGCGCCCACAGGGCTGGCGATGCCGCCCAGCAGCGCGCCCGCCAGTGCGTAGATCAGCGGCCCCATCATCATCGACGGCTCCAGGAACACGATGGGCGCGGCCATCAGCCCCGCCACGGCACCGGCCACCGCTGCAAGACCCCAGCCCACGGCCAGCACCTTGTTGGTGCTGATGCCCGACAGTTCCGCCGACGGCGCGTTCACCGCCACCGCACGCATCGCCAGGCCGAACCGGGTGAAGCGGAAGAACGCGAATACCGCCGCCAGTTCGGCCAGGGTGACGAGCAGAACGCCGACCTCGTGGGCCGACAGATAGGGTTCGGCACGGCTGAGGACGCCACCGAACGGCGTGGCGAACTCCAGCATCTCATGCCCGAACAGCCAGCCGACCAGGCTGTTCAAGATGATGAGCAGCGCGATGCTGGCCGCCACGACCGAGAGCACCGGCTTGTGCCGCAGGGGCTGGAAGATGACCCGTTCCAGCGCCAGCCCGAGCAGGAAGGAACCCACGACCACGACGGCGAAGGCCACCCACCATGATGCGCCCGCCTGAACCAACGCCCAGCTCATATAGGTGGAGAACATCGCCAGTTCGCCCTGCGCGAAGTTGACGGACGAAGTGCAGCGATAGATGAGCACAAGCGCGATGGCGAGGCTGGCATAGATGCCGCCCGCCGCCAGGCCCGAAGCTATCTGGTGAAGGAATGCTTGCATGGTGATGAACCTTTTTTGATCAGTGGCCGAGGTAGCTGCGGCGCACGGCGTCGTCTTCGCGCAGCTCGGCTGCGGTGCCCTGGGCAGTGACGCGCCCGCTTTCGAGCACATAGGCCCGGTTGACTAGGTTCAGCGCGACCTGGGCGTTCTGCTCCACGATGAGCGCCGTGAGGTGCTCGGTTTCGCGCAACTGGTGCAGGAGTTCGTAGATCTCCTGCGTCACGCGCGGCGCGATGCCGAACGAAGGCTCGTCCAGCAGCAGCATCTTGGGGCGCGTCATCAGCGCGCGCGCGATGGCCAGCATCTGCTGCTCGCCGCCGCTGAGCGTGCCCGCCGCCTGCTTCGCGCGGCTGGACAGCTTGGGAAACAGCGTCTGCATCCGGGCGATGTCCTGCTCGATGCCGTCCTTGTCGCGGCGGTGGATGGCGCCCACGCGCAGGTTTTCCAGCACCGTCAGGTCGCCAAAGGTGCCGCGCCCTTCGGGCACGTGGGCGATGCCCAGCGAGGCGATGGCGGGCGCGGCCATGTCGATGATGTCCTGGCCCTCGAAGCGCAGCGTGCCCTTGGCAGTCACCTGCTGGTGGCTGATGGCGCGCAGGATGGAGGTCTTTCCCGCGCCGTTGGCGCCGAGCAGCGCCACCATCTCGCCGGCCTGCACGTGCAGGTCGATGCCATGCACCACCGCCGTTCGGCCGTAGGCCACCGCGAGGTTGCGGATTTCAAGCCGTTGGGTCACAGCACACCTCCCAGATAGGCATCGAGCACGGCGTCGTTGTTGGCCACTTCCTCGGGCGAGCCCTGGGCGAGCTTGCGGCCAAAGCTCAGTACCGCGAGGTCGGAGCAGGTCTTCATCACGAAGCGCATGTTGTGCTCCACGATCACCATGGTCAGCTTCAATTCCTCGTGCAGGCGCAGCAGCACGTCGCGCAGTTCATCGACCTCGCCAGCGGTGAGGCCAGCGGCGGGTTCGTCAAGCAGCAGCAGCTTGGGCCGCGTCACCAGCGCCCGCGCGATTTCCACGCGGTGCTGGATGCCCACCGGCAGTTCCGCCACGCCCCGGTCGGCATAGTCGGACAGCCGCAGCGTGGCCAGGGCCGCGTCAGCCGAGTGCGCGATTTCTTCCTCGGCGGCACGGACGGCGCGCGAGCGCAGCGCGGCACCCAGCATCGACACCGGCAGCCGCGCGTGCGCACCCACCATCACGTTTTCGCGCACCGTGAGCGAGGGGTAGAGCGCCACGTTCTGGAAGGTGCGGCTCAGACCCAGCCGTGCCACGCCGTGGCGCGGCAGGCGCGTCAACTCGGCCTGGCCGAAGCGCACGCTGCCGTGGGTGGGCCGGTACAGGCCGCTGATGCAGTTGAAGCAGGTCGTCTTGCCAGCGCCGTTCGGCCCGATCAGGCCGAAGATGCAGCCCTCGGGCACGTCCATCGAGAAGGCGTCCAGCGCGACGACACCGCCGAAGCGGATCGTCAGGTCGCGTACGGAAAGAATGGGTTCCATCGCTGCGCTCGCCCCGTCAGGACGGCATCACCTTCCAGCTCGTGCCGTCGAACTGCTGGATGCGCATGTCCGGTATCGGGTGAGGGCGGGCGTCGCTGGTCTTGACACGCAGGCCCGGCAGCATCATGGGCAAATCCATGTCCAGGCGGCGCGACTGCCGCATGATGTTCTCGCGCGAGAGGTCGTTGCCGCACTGCTTGAGCAACTGCACTGTCACTTGCCCAAGGCAGGCACCGAGCACGGTGAGGTACTCCTTGGCCGCGCCTTTGTTGTATTTGTCCATGAAGGCATGCCAGGCCAGGACACCAGGGTCGTCCTTCCAGGTCGGATCGCTCGGATCCTTGAGGAACGCGGCGCTCATGATGCCCTTGACCTTGTCCAGCCCCACCGGAGTCAGCACCGCGGGCACCGAAGATGCGCTCGGGTTGATGTAGATGGCCGGGCGCCAGCCGATGTCGTGGGTCTTGCGCAGCGACTGGAGGGTGGCTTTGGGCGAACCCCACGCCACCAGCACGTCCGCGCCCGAGGCATGCATGGAGACGATCTGCGAGTCCACCGTCGGATCCGACACTTCATGCGACTCTTCGCTGATGAGCTTCTTCCCGGCGGCAGCCAGAACCTCCTTCACGCCACGCAGCACATCCTTGCCGGCGTCGTCGTTCTGGTAGAACATGGCGATCTTCGCGTTGGGCCGCGTCTGCAGGATGTGCCTGGCCAGGATGCGCCCTTCGTCGGTGTACAGGGGCAGCCAGCCCATGCTCCAGGGGAACTTAGCCGCATCATCCAGCCACGTGGCAGAGCCGGACGAAACGAAGAGTTGCGGTACTTTGGCGTTGTTGAGATAGCTGCGCGACGCCAGCCCAGTGGACGAGCCTATCTGCGCCGCGAGAAAAGCCACCTGATCGCGCTCCACCAGGCGGCGCGATTGCTCCAGGGTTTTCGGCGGGCTGTAGCCATCGTCGGCCAGCACCAGCTTGAGCTGGCGCCCATTCACGCCGCCCTCGGCGTTGACCAGGTCAAACCATGCAGACATGGTCTTGCCGACGACGCCATAGCCTGCGGCCGGGCCGCTGAGCGGCCCGGTCGAGCCGATCTTGATCTCGCGATCCGTCACGCCCGGGGTGCCTGCGCCCTGCGCGCGGACCAGGCCAGAAACGCCGGTCAGCATGGCGCCGGAAAGCATGGTGATGAATTGTCTTTTTTGCATGATGTCTCCTGTGGTGGTGGTGAGATGAATGGATGGGTGAACCCTGCTTGCGGTATCAGGCCGTCTTCCCTTGCAGGCGCAGCACGGCTTCGCGGATCAGCGGCATGCGGTCGTTGCCGAAATACATGTCGGTCTTGTCCACAAAGATGGTCGGCGAGCCAAAGCCGCCGCGCGCGACCACCTCATCGGTGTTGGCCTTGAGCTGATCCTTGATCGCCTGCTCGCCGATGCCTGCAAAGAATGGGGCGGGATCGATGCCAATGCGCTGGCACACATGGGTCAGCACCGAATCCTGCGAGATGTCCTGGTCCTCGCCCCAATAGGCTTCAAATATGGCGCGGGCAAACGGCACCATGTCGTTGCCGAGCCAGACGCAGCCGCGCATCGCCTTCACGCTGTTGACGGGAAACACCGTCGGCGGCATCTTGATCGCAAGCCCCGTCGAGCGGGCCCAATCTGCCAGATCCTTTTTCAGGTAGCGGGCCTTCTGCGGCACCGGCGTCTCGCGCGAGGCGTAGACGGTCGGATTGATCGTGTTGAAGATGCCGCCGACCAGGATGGGCCGCCATGTGACCTCGACGCCCAGTTCGTCGGCGAGCGGCTGGATGTTGTGGAAGGCGAGATAGGTCCAGGGGCTGGAGCAGTCGAAGAAGAATTCGATCATGGTGTTTCTCGCTGGTTGTTGGGCGACATGCGGTGTGCCATCTCCTTGGCCTTCTGGCCGAACATGTTCTTTCTTGCTTCGTCGTCCAGCGGCTCCTTCTCGAATTTGCCGACCGCCAGTCCCGCCTGCACTTGCGGCCGGGCGCGCACGCTGGCGTACCAGCGCTTGATGTGGGGAAAATCGTCGAGCGTGAAGCCTTGCGCCTTGTGGGTCATGGCCCAGGGAAAGCAGGCGATGTCGGCGATGCCGTACTCGGCGCCGGCGACATAGGCGCCGGTCTTGCCGAGCTGGGTATCGAGCACGCGATACAGCCGCGCCGCTTCGTCGCGGTAACGCTCGATCGCGTAGGCGATCTTTTCCTGCGCATACAGCGCAAAGTGACCATGCTGGCCGAGCATGGGCCCCAGTCCGCTCACCTGCCACATCACCCATTGCATGGTTTGGGTGAAGCCGCGCAGATCCGTGGGCAGGAAGCGGTTGGTTTTCTGGGCCAGATAGACCAGGATGGCGCCGGTCTCGAACACCGAAAGCGGGCCGCCGCCGTCGAGCGGCGCATGGTCCACTATGGCCGGAATGCGGTTGTTCGGGCTGATCGCCAGAAATTCCGGCTTGAATTGCTCGCCAGCGCGGATGTTGACCGGAGTCACCGTATAGGGAAGTCCGAGTTCCTCAAGCAGGATGGAGATCTTCCAGCCGTTGGGTGTCGGTGCGTAATGCAGGTCAATCATGGCGAATGACGCTCCTGGCGAGCTGCGGATCGACATCACGCCATGACTTGCAGTCACCCGTGGCCGGCCCCCTGACATTCCAGGCTCCCGTCGCGCGGCTTTCTCGGGTTGACGACATCATGCGCAGCTCTTCGAGGGTTCAAGGCGTCAGCGCGGCGCCATGCGGAGGGCCCCATCCACGCGGATGGACTCGGCGTTCATGTAGCCGCAAGTGACCAGAAACTCGACGGCCTGCGCGAATTCATCGGGGTCGCCCAAACGCTTGGGAAAGGGCACGCTGGCCGCCAGCGCTTGCTTGACGTTGTCCGGCAGGGCCAGCAGCAAGGGGGTGCCGAAGATCCCCGGCAGGATGGTGTTGACGCGAACGCCTTCGTCCATCAGGTCGCGTGCGATCGGCAAGGTCATGCCCATGACGGCGGCCTTGCTGGCGGCATAGCTGGCCTGGCCGACCTGGCCGTCCACCGCAGCGGCCGAAGCGGTGTTGACCACGACGCCGCGGTCGCCGTCGGCCAGCGGTTCCAGCGCCAGCATGCCCGCCGTCGATTTGGCAATGCAGCGGAACGTGCCCACCAGGTTGATCTGCACGATGCGGTTGAAGCGATCCACCGCACTCGGGCGGATCTCACCCGTTTTCCGATCGCGGCTGACAGTCTTGACGGCGTCGGCCGTGCCGGCGCAGTTGACCAAAACGCGTTCCTGCCCGATCGCGGCGCGGGCCTTGGCGAAGGCTGCGTCCACCTGCTCCTCGGACGTTACGTCCACGTTGCAGTAAACGCCGCCAAGCTCGCTGGCCAACGCCTGGCCGACGGCTTCGTTCATGTCGAAGATGGCGACCTTGACGCCATGGCTGGCCAAACGCCGGGCCGTGGCGGCCCCCAGGCCGGAAGCCCCCCCGGTGATGACGGCAGAAATGCCGGAATTGAGTTGCATGGTTTTTCCTTGAAGATGACAGACAGGCGTTATTGGCCGGTGAATTTGGGGGTGCGCTTGCCCAGGAATGCCGCTTGCCCTTCCAGGTTGTCGGCCGAACGCAAAGCGACAACGAAATTGCGCTTCTCATGCTCCAGGCCCTGCGCGAGCGGGGTTTCAAAGCTGGCCAGGGCCGCATCCTTGGCCAGCGCCACGGCCAGCGGCGAATTGGCCGCAATCCGGCTGGCCATCGCCAACGCCGTCGGCAGGGCCTGGCCGTCCGCCGTCACTTCGGCGACGATGCCGACGTCGCAAGCCTTGCGGGCATCCATGAAATCGCCGGTCAGCAACAGCGCCATGGCTTTGGACTTGCCGATGGCATGAATCAAGCGCTGGGTGCCGCCCGCACCGGGGATGGCGCCCAGCTTGACTTCCGGCACGCCGAACTTGGCGGACTCGCCCGCGATCACGATGTCGCAGGCCAGCGCCAGTTCCGTGCCGCCGCCCAGCGCGACCTTTTCCACCGCCGCGATGACGGGCTTGGGGAAGCGCCCCAGCGCCGCAAAGAAGTCCCAGCCGGTCGCCGAGCGGTCGCCCAGCAGCGGCGCGGCGCGCAGCACTTCAAAGGCCGTGATGTCGGCGCCCGCGCAAAACACGCCCTCGGCGCCGGTGATGACGACGACCCGCACGACATCGTCGTCGCGCAGTTGCGCAAGCTGTGCGGACAGGCCATCGAACACCGCGCGGTTCAGGCTGTTCTTCGCACGCGGGCGGTTGATGGTCAGGGTGACGACGGCGCCGTCACGGCTGACGAGCACTTCACTGGCTTCGCTCATGGTGGCCCCGCTCATGCAAGCCGCTCGATGATGGTGGTGTTGGCCGTGCCCGAAGCCTCGCAGATGGTTTGCAGGCCATAGCGGCCGCCCCGGCGCTCCAGTTCGTACAGCAGGTCGGTGAGCATGCGCGCGCCGGTGGAACCCAGCGGATGGCCAATGGCCATCGAGCCGCCGTTGACATTCAGGCGGTCGTCCGGGATGCCGAATTCCTGCTGGAACATCAGCGGCACGCCGCCGAAAGCCTCGTTGACTTCGAACAGGTCGATGTCGTTGATGGTCAGGCCCGATTCCTTCAATGCCTTGCGGGTGGAGTCGAGCACGGCGGTGAACTGGATCACCGGGTCGGCGGCGGCCACGGCGGTGCTGACGAAGCGCGCACGCGGCTTGAGGCCATGCTTTTTGGCATAGGCACGGCTGGCGATCAGCAGTGCGGCGGCGCCGTCGCTGATCTGCGACGAGTTGCCGGCGGTGGTGGTGCCGTTGGCGGCAAACACGGCTTTCAGCGTGGCCAGCTTCTCGGGGTCGGGGTTGGCGCGCACGCCCTCGTCGGCGGCGACGACGGGGCTGTTCGGGTCGGCCGGGTCCTCGGTCAGATGCACCAGTTGATCCTTGATGCGACCGGCCTGAATCGCCTCGGCGGCGCGCTTGTGGCTGCGCACGGCGGATGCATCCAGGACTTCACGGGTCAGGCCGAAGCGCGAGTTCAGCAACTCCGACGAAACGCCTTGCGGTATCAGCGGGTTGTCCTGGTAGCGCGCCAGTTCGCGCGGGCTGTATTGCGCGCCCAGCGGCGCGCCGGGCTTGAACGACGGCGGCAGCGGCGCCTGCGACATCGACTCCACCCCCCCGCCGATGGCCAGCTGGTAGGCCCCCGCCTGGATGCCATGCACGGCAAAACTCACCGCCTGCTGGCCGGAGCCGCATTGCCGGTCCACCGTCACAGCCGGGACGGATTCGGGCAGCCCCGCCGCCAGCACGGCATGGCGGGCCAGGTTGCCATGCTGCTGGTCCCACTGCAGCACACAGCCGACGATCACGTCGTCCAGATCGGAGGGGTTGACGCCGGACTGTTCGACCAGCTGGCGCAGCGTCTCGGCCATCAGATCGACGGGGTGCCATTTTTGCAG
Source organism: Achromobacter sp. 413638 (assembly GCF_043119405.1). Taxonomy (NCBI): domain Bacteria; kingdom Pseudomonadati; phylum Pseudomonadota; class Betaproteobacteria; order Burkholderiales; family Alcaligenaceae; genus Achromobacter; species Achromobacter sp. 413638. Next base: position 121,807 of record NZ_JBICCO010000001.1, on the reverse strand, counting down.
GCGCCCGCCGCGCTTGCCCACGGGGGTGCGCAGCGCGCCGACGATCACGGGTTCATGGTCATTCATGTGGTTCTCCTGGTAAGAAACTGGGGGTCATGCAAAGCGGGTGTCAGGCGGAATAGCGGTCTGCCTGCTCGACGCGTATGCGCTTCTTGTCGAGCTTGCCGACGCTGGTCTTGGGGATGGCCTCGACGAACAGAACCTGATCCGGCCACTGCCACTTGGCGAAGGCGCTGCCCAGGTGCTCCTTCAGTTGTTCCTGGGTCGCCTGCTGGCCGGGCTTGAGCACCACCAGGGCCAGCGGCCGCTCCTGCCACTTCGGATGCGGAACGCCGACCACGGCGGCGTCGCGCACGGCGGGGTGGCCCATGAGCAGGTTTTCCATGTCGATGGAAGAAATCCATTCGCCGCCGCTCTTGATCACGTCCTTGATGCGGTCGGTGACCTTGAGGTAGCCGTTCTCGTCCACCGTGCCGACATCGCCCGAGCGCCACCAGCCACCCTCCAGGAAGCGGTCTGCGGAATCGGGCATGTCGTGGTAGCTGGCCGTGATCCAGGGGCCGCGCACGCAAATCTCGCCCGCCGACTTTCCGTCATGCGGCAAGTCCTTGTCATCGGCATCGAGGATGCGGATGTCCACCCCGGTCAGCACCAGACCCTGCTTGCGCTTGAGGTTCCAGCGCTCTTCCTCGGTCAGGCGCTTCTTGAGCGTGGACTTGAGGCGGTTCATGGTCACCAGCGTCGTGGCTTCGGTGGCACCGTAGCCGTGGACCACCTCGGCACCGGTGAGTTTGTAGAAACCGATCATCATCGACAGCGGCGGCTCGGAGGCGCCGGACAGCATGCGCATGCTGCTGAAGTCCGGCTTGACCGGCATCGTTTCGATGTACTGCAGCATGGGCTGAAAGATGGCCGGTGCGCCGTTGGCGACCGTCACGCCCTCGGCGATCATGGCGTCAACCAGGGGCTTGGTGTCCTCGGCGACATAGCGGCCCGGCAGCACGATCTTGTCGCCCAGCAGCGTGGCGGCCTGCGGCAGGCCCCAGCATTGCCCGTGGAACATGGGCGTGATGAGCATCACGCAGTCGCTCAGCGTCATGCCCAGATTGGTGGCCATGCCCGTGGAGTGCAGGTAGATGCAGCGGTGCGAGTAGTACACGCCCTTGGGCTTGCCCGTGGTGCCGGTGGTGTAGCAGGCGCTGTAGGCCGAGGTTTCGTCGATCTCGGGCCAGTCGATCTTGGGGTCGGCGGCGGCCAGCAGGTCTTCGTAGTGCAGCAGCGGTTTCAGCGTGGTCTTAATCTGGTCCAGCGGCTTGTCGGTCATGACGATCCAGCCCTTGATCTGGGGCGAATTCGCCGCGACGGATTCGGCGATGGGCAGCAATGATTCGTCCACGCATACGTAGGACACTTGGCTGTGGCCGACCACGTAGCCCAGGTCTTCGGCGCCCAGGCGCAGGTTCATCTGCAGCATGACCGCGCCCAGGCCAGGGATGGACCAGTACAGCTCGAAATGGCGTCGGCTGTTCCAGTCCAGGATGCCGACCCGGTCGCCAGGTTCGACACCGAGCGCGCGCAGCGCATTGGCGCTGCGGCAGACGCGCGCGTAGCAGTCGGCATAGGTGTAGCGGTCCCAGCCGCCATCGGGCGTGCGGTAGACGATCTCCTGGTCTCCGTGGGTGCGCGCGGCGTGCCGGATGAGCGTCGTGGTGTTGAGCTGGCGGTCGTTGCCCGAGGTAGACGGGCAGCCGCGCACGATCTTGGTGGTGTTGGTCATTCTCTGGTCTCCTATGTGGTTGCGTTGAGTGCCTGGAACCGTGGGGCCGGGGCCGCCTCGATGGCGCCGGAGGGGGTGGTCTGGTAGATACCCCGTGCCGCGTTGTGCGGATGCCGCGCCGCCTCGGCCAGGCTGAGCACGGGCGCGAAGCAGGCGTCGCTGCCTTCGAGCAACGCGCACCAGTGCGCCCTGGGTTGGCTGCGGATGAGGGCCGCAATGCGCTCCTTCAGCGCTGGCCACGTCGTCGTGTCGTACTGGTCGGCAGGGTTCACGTCCGTCAGGCCCAGCTTCGACAGCAGCAGTGCGTGGAACGCGGGCTCCACCACCGCGAGGCTGATGAAGCCGCCGTCGGCACAGGCGTACACGTCATAGAACGGCGAATCGTGAAACGGGCTCGGCTTCGTGCCGTCGATCTGCCCATTGGCGCGAATCCAATGCACCAGCGTGCCCATCATGGCCACGATGTCGATGATGGCGGCATCCACGACCCGGCCGCGGCCACTGCCCCTACCGTTACCGCGCGCATCGACCAGCGCGCAGGCGACACCGAAGGCCATGCCCAGCGCCCCGGCCGCGTCCCCGAGCACCGAGGGCGGCACGATGGGCATCTGCCCCTTGCGGGCCGACAGCGACAGCAGGCCCGTCAGCGCCACGTAGTTCAGGTCGTGGCCAGCGGCCCGGGAGAGCGGGCCGTCCTGGCCCCAGCCCGTCATCCGGCCATAGACCAGCTTGGGGTTGCGCGCCGCGCATTCGGCGGGGCCGAACCCCAGCCGTTCCATCACGCCGGGGCGAAAGCCTTCGATCAGAACGTCGGACTGGCCGATCAGATCCAGGGCGCGCGCCTTGCCGCCGGGCGACTTCAGGTCGGTGATCTCGACCGTCTTGCCCCGGTGCAGCGGGTTGGCCGCCGCCCCGCCCAGCGGCTGCGCCCCGGCGGCCTGCTCGGCCCGTGTCAGCGCAATCACCTCGGCACCCATGTCGGCCAGCATCATGGCGGCCAGCGGGCCCGGCCCGATCCCTTCGAACTCCACCACACGGACGCCGTGCAGTGGCTTTTGCAGCATGTGCGAGGCGTTCACAGCTTCCTCGCAATCAGTTCTTTCATGACCTCGTTCGCGCCGCCGTAGATCTTCTGCACGCGCGAGGTGGTGTACATGCGCGCGATCGGGTATTCGTACATGTAGCCGTAGCCGCCGAACATCTGCAGGCACTCGTCCACCACGCGGCACTGCTGCTCGCTGCACCACCACTTGGCCATGTACGCGGCTTCGGCGTCGAGCTTTCCGTCCAGCAGCCGCTGGATGCAGTCGTTGACGAAGGTGCGCACCACGTGAGCGGTGGTGGCGATCTCGGCCAGCTTGTGGCGCGTGGTCTGCATCTCGAACAGCGGTGCGCCGAAAATCTTGCGCTCCTTCGTGTATTCGACGGTGAGTTCCAGGGCCCGGTCGATGATGGCCGCCGCAGGCACGGCGATGGTCATGCGTTCGTAGGGCAACTGGCCCATCAACTGCTTGAAACCAAGCCCTTCGACGCCCCCCAGGACTTGATCGACCGGCACGCGCACCCCGTCGAAGAAGAGTTCGGCGGTGTCCGACGCATGCAGGCCGATCTTGTCGAGCAGGCGGCCCACGCGGAACCCTGGCAGGTTCTCGGTCTCCACCACGATCAGCGAAAGGCCTCGGCTGCCCGCCTCGCCGGTGCGTGCGACCACAATCAGCAGATTGCAGGTGTAGCCGTTGGTGATGAAGGTCTTGGCACCGTCGATCACGTAGTGGTCGCCATCACGGCGCGCGCGGGTGGCGATGGCCTTGAGGTCCGTCCCGCAGCCGGGTTCGGTCATCGCAATGCCGAGCAGCATCTCGCCGCTGCTCAGCTTGGGCAGCCAGCGCTGCTTCTGCTCCTCGGTGCCGTAGTCCATGATGTAGTGCGCAGCGATGCTGTTCACCTGGACGTTGTTGGGCATTTCCGCTCTGGTCAACTCATCCTGTACCACCAGCTGGTAGGCAATGCTGGCCCCGGTGCCGCCGTAGGCTTCGGGCATTTCGGGCAGCATGAACCCCATCTCGCCGAAGGGCCGCCAGGTCTCGCGCGGGACGTAGCCCTGTTCGCGCCAAGCGGGCAGGTGCGGAGCCATCTCGGCGGCGATGTAGCGGCGCACCTGGTCGCGAAAGGTCTCGATGTCGCTGTCCATCCAGGGTTGACGGTGCAATTGCGGCAGCATGGGAGCGCTCCTCAGAAGGTTTGTACGATGAAGGTTTGAAAACTTGGCCAGCGATGCGGCCCCGGGTCATGCCCGCATACCCACAACGGGGCGGGCGAAGCGTCGAATCTCTGCGTTCTCAGTCTGTCCAGGGCATATGGTCGGCATTCAGCCCGTGCGCGTCTTGCCCGCCAGTGCATGGCAAGTTGACTTTGCGTGTGCAAGGGAAAGCCCGGCTGACTCGACCGGGCCGATGGCGGAGCCGTGAGCAGTCATGCCGCGTGCATCGCTGGGCGACACTCCAAAGCGTTGTTTGAATGCGCGGCAGAAATGGCTGGTGGAGTTGAAGCCCCAGTGAAAGGCGATCGCCGAGACCTGCAGATGCCGGCAGACCGGGTCAACGAGTGTCCGCCAGCACGCTTGCAATCGGCTTTCCAGGATGTGGCCGACCACCGTGGTATCGCCCTGCGCAAACAGCGCATGAAGGTAACGCAGTGAAATACCGTGCGCCGCGGCGATGCGTGCCGGACTCAGGTCATCCTCTTGAAAATGCTGGGCGATGTAGGCAAGTACTCGTTCGCGCAACGCGGCCATGGCCGTGAATCGAGTGGCGCTCTCCGGCTCTGGCAGCGCAATGTCCAGAAGCCCGATCACCGTGCGGCAAAGGGCGACGTGGGCGGAGGGCGGCACGGCGCCGATCTCCTTTGCCAACCCCATCAGGTGTTGGCTGAGCAGTGAGCCCACGCCTGTGTGACTGTCAATGCGGCAGGCTGCGGGCGGCTGCTTGCGGCCCGGTAGATGCTCGCGCATGAGCTGCCAGGGAATCATCAACGACACGCTGTGGGTTCGTTCCAGCACCTCATAGTCTTGCCGCTGATCGGTACGCCAGAGGAACATGTCGCCCTCGCAGATTGGCGTGTCCCACTGCTGCAACTGTACTCGGCCGCTCAGGTTCAGCTGCAGCCCCAGGCAGAACTCATCGTCGAATGACGAATGTCCAGGAGGAGACTGCTCGACGCAAGCACCGGTCACGGTGCATACCAAGGAGGCTCCGGCGAGTTCGTGTCGCCGCAACTTCGCCTGGAATGCAGCAGGCTTCGCCGGGGAGGAAAGACTCCAGCGCTGGAAGGAGTCCTTGAGGATCGCTTCCGTCGCATCTATCCTGCCCTCGATGGGCGCATGGTCGATGGACCATTCCATGGGTGACTGTTGCAGCACTTGTCGTCTCCTGAATCTGCCCCCAGACGCCGCAGCCCATCGGGACCGGAGCGTCGACACCGTGGCGTGCTTTCGTGCGACGCTCAGGGTACCCAAGGCATACAGGCAATCGTAGGCAGCGGTGCTTGGCGCGGCAATGACGGATGGTCTCGATCAACTGACAAGGCACCTCTTTCGACGGATGGGGGAGCGAGGCAACCCCGCAGCCGAGCGGCCCTGCGCTAACCTCCCGGCATCGACGGCGAACTGAAGATGCAAGGAGACGATGATGGATCTGGGTGCAATGCTGGCAGGCAAGCGGGTGCTGGTCACGGGGGCCTCGTCGGGCCTGGGCGAGAACTTCGCTCGGCTGGCTGCTGGTTGCAAGGCCAAGGTAGTGATTGGGGCGCGGCGCAAGGCGCGGCTCGACAAACTCGCCCAGGAACTCGAAAAGCTCGGTTCGCCTCAGGTCACGGTGCTGGAAATGGATGTGGCTTCCGAGCAGTCCATCGACGACGCCTTCGCCGAGATAGACGCCTCGGGCACCATCCTCGACGTGGTGGTTAACAACGCCGGGGCTTCCAACGACGCCTTGTCGCTCACGCTGCCTGTGTCCGACTTCGACTCGCTGATGGAGACCAACGTGCGCGGCGTGTGGCTGGTGGCCGCGCGTGCCGCGCAGCGCTGGGTGGATGCGGGGCGGGGAGGCTCAGTCATCAACATCGCATCGATCCTGGGCGAACGCGTGATGCCGGGCGCCATGCTGTATGCCACGTCCAAGGCTGCAGTCGTGCACATGACCAAGAGCCTGGCGCTCGAATGGGCGCGCCACGGCATTCGCGTCAATGCCATCGAGCCGGGCTACATCGACACCGAGATGACCGATGCCATGTGGGATACCGACCATGGCAAGGCGCTTATCAAGCGCATCCCGATGCGCCGCCTGGGTAAGCCGGAGGAGCTCAACGGTCTGTTCCTGCTGTTCGCGACCGAGGCCGGGTCGTGGATGACCGGCGCCTGCGTGCCAGTGGATGGCGGGCATCTGTGCTCGTCGCTTTGAGTGCGACCGCGTCGAAGCAGCGCTACGTTTTTTGGGTGCGCGAACGATAGACGCCTGGCGTGCTGCCGGTCCATGACTTGAAGGCCCGCTGGAAGGCGGTGCCGTCGGCGAACCCCAACTCGGCGGCGATGGCGCTCAGCGCGGCATCGGTGCTGGTCAACCGAACGATCGCCATGTCGCGCCGTAACTCGTCCTTCAGCACCTGAAAGGACTTGCCCTCCACGGCCAGATGCCGCTGCAGTGCGCTGACCGACATGTGCAAGCGCTGCGCGGCGACAGTCAGATCGGGCCACTCCGGGCACGCTTGCTGCAATAGCGCGCGCACCCGCGCGCTGGCTGTCCGCTCGATTAGACGCGGGCCGATCAGGTTGCCCGGTGTGGCACGCAAAAAGGTCTGGAGCGCGGCGGTGTCACGGCGCATCGGCTGCGTGAATGCGGATGCCTCGAACCAGACCGCCGACCGCGCCTGCCCGAACCGCAACGTGCCCGAGAAGATTTGGGCATAGTCTGCGGCACGCGGCGGTGGCTCGAAGGCAAAATCGAGCCCTCTGGGCACCAGTCGGCCGCCGTGCAGCCATACCAGCAGACGCCAGAAAACGCGCAACAGCAGCCCGTGCAGGAAGTCTGAATGTTTGCCCAGGGCGTGGCGCACGTCCAGAGCAGCACCCTTGAGCAAGCCATCAGAGACGGGCACAAGCGCCACGTCGTCCTGCAGCAGGGCGAAGGATGCACTCACGCGCTGCAAGGCGGCTGCCAGCGTCTTGGCCCCGAGCGTAGAGCGAGCCATCAGCGCAAAGCTGCCGCAGCGCAACGGCCGACCGTGTAGATGGCCTAGGCATTCGTCGTCCAAGCTGTTCTTCACGGCACTGAAGAGTGCGATGTATTGCTCTATGGTCACACGCGACTGCTCCAGATGCAGCAGCGACTCGGCGATGCGGGCCTGCGCCAGAACGCCATCCAGCCAGGACTCGGTGGCCAGTCCTTTGCTGCGCGCGCCGTCGAGCAGGCCATGCACGGCAAAAACAGGAACAGTGACGACGGGTTTCAACATGGTCAAAGGGAGCAACGATAGCTGGCGCTGAATCCGAAATTACACCAAGAAAACGGCCCGCTAACGATGTAGCGTCCGGCTGCGGTCAACCGGATTTTGCCTTGTGCATACAAAGTCAACTCGCCATGCACTGGCGGGCAAGACGCGTATGTGCCGAGTGCCCAGAATACCGCTTGGTAGCACACCCAGGGACGACCCGTGGACGTTCGGCATCGATGCATTCGCATGAATGCTTCTTCGGCAACGGCATGTCGGTGTGCTCACCCGAATAGCCCAGCAACCAGGAGAGAGTGAATGTCTGTCTGCGCCGTGCCTTTGCGCAACATGCTGATTGATGCGGTGATGCGCGAACGTCGTTCCGTGCGCGCCTTTCTGCCGACCCCGGTGTCGCAAGAAGCGGTGGCCCAGATTCTGTCGGTGGCAGCCAGCGCGCCCAGTGGCACCAACACCCAGCCGTGGCATGTCATTGCCGTGGCGGGCGAGGCGAGGAAGCGCCTATGCGACCGTGTATTGCACGCCTTTCACCATGAAGAGGGAGAGCACCAGTCCGAATACGACATCTACCCGGCCGAGTTCTTCGAGCCCTACCTGACCAGGCGGCGTCGGTGCGGTTTCGCTCTTTATGCCGCAGTCGGAATCTCCAAGGGAGATACGGATGCCATGCGCGCTCAACATGCACGCAACTTTGCCTTCTTCGATGCGCCGGTCGGTTTGATCTTCACCTTGGACCGGCGCATGGTGCAGAGCAGTTGGGTGGACTACGGGATGTTCTTACAGAACATCATGCTGGCGGCCCGCGCACGAGGCCTGGATACCTGTTCGCAGATGGCGTGGACCCTTTACCCGCGCCTTCTGGCTGAAGCCCTGCAAATCCCGGACGGGCAGATGGTCCTGTGCGGCATGGCACTGGGCTATGCCGACCCGGCGGCCGTGGTGAACCGCGTGCGCACCGAGCGTGAGCCGGTCGAGAACTTCACACGCTTCAGCGGCTTCTAGAAATCTTGTCATACCAACTAATCGCGTCGTAAGCCGCCTGAGAAATTCAGCCGCCCTGAAGCGGTTGATCGACCGGGCCTTGTCCTGGTGGGTAGGGTCATGCATGGATGTATGCCCTATGGGGCAGACGGGTTGAACCCACAAAGAGGAGTAAGCAATGTCTACCTACGCCGCGCCCTTGCGCGACATGCTGTTCACGATGAAGGAAGTCGGAGGCCTGGATGCGATCTGTGCCCAGCCGGGCCATGAAGAAACCACGCCCGACCTGGTCGAGGCCATCCTGCAGGAGGCTGCCCACTACGCCACCGGCGTGCTTGATCCGCTGAACCGCACCGGCGACGTGCAGGGCGCGCGCTGGCACGACGGCCAGGTCACGCCAGCCGATGGCTTTCGCGAAGCCTGGGCCAGCTTCTGCGAGAACGGCTGGAACGGCATGCCCGCTGCCACCGAATGGGGCGGCCAGGGCCTGCCCACGCTGGTGTCCACAGCCGTGCTGGAGATGTGGAAGTCGTCCAACCTCGCGTTCAGCCTGTGCCAGATGCTCACGCTGGGCGCGGTGGAAGCCATTGCGCACCATGGCAGCGACGCACTCAAGCGCCGCTTCCTGGAGCCCATGGTCGCGGGCCGCTGGACCGGCACCATGAACCTCACCGAGCCCCAAGCAGGCTCCGACTTGGCCGCGCTGCGCAGTCGCGCCGTGCCCGAAGGCGACCATTACCGCGTCAGCGGAAACAAGATCTTCATCACCTGGGGCGAGCACGACATGGCCGAGAACATCGTCCACCTCGTGCTGGCGCGCCTGCCCGATGCACCGCCCGGCGTGAAAGGCATCTCGCTGTTCCTGTGCCCGAAGTACCTGGTCAACGACGACGGCTCCCTGGGCGAACGCAACGACCTGGCCTGCACCTCCATCGAGCACAAGATGGGCATCCACGGCAGCCCCACGGCGTCGATGAGCTTTGGCGACTGCGGGGGCGCGATCGGCTACCTGGTCGGCGAGCCGAACCAGGGGCTGGCCTGCATGTTCACGATGATGAACCATGCGCGGCTGAACGTCGGCCTTGAAGGCGTGGGCATCGCCGAGCGCGCCTACCAGCGCGCACGCGCCTACGCGCTGGAGCGGGTGCAGGGCAAGCCACTGCTCAGCGGCAGCACCACCATCGCCGGCCACCCGGACGTGCGGCGCATGCTGATGGACATGAAGGCCCGCACCGAGGCCATGCGCGCATTGGCCTATTTCTGCGCCGGCCAGATGGACCGCGCCGCAGGCCACGCCGACGCGCAAGAGCGCGAGCAGGCGCTGGCCCTGGTCGGCCTGCTGATCCCGGTGGTCAAGGGCTGGTGCACCGACAGCGCACAGGGCATCACGTCCGATGGTGTGCAGGTGCATGGCGGCATGGGTTACGTCGAGGAAACCGGCGCCTCACAGCACTTGCGCGACGCGCGCATCACGACCATCTACGAAGGCACGACGGGCATCCAGGCCAACGACCTGATTGGCCGCAAGCTGGCGCGCGAGGGCGGGCGCACGCTGAAGGCACTGCTGGGCCGCATCGACGGCGATGCGCGCCGGTTGGCCGAGATGCCCGATGCCGCGCTGGCGCAGATCGGCGGCGTGTTAGCGGCTTCGGCGCGTGCGCTGGGGGACGCGGCCGACTGGCTGCTGGCCCACGACGACCAACCCGCGCAGTGCGCGGCGGGCGCCGTGCCCTTCTTGCGGCTGGCGGGCACGGTGATCGGCGGCTGGCTGTCGGCGCGCATGGCCGAAGCCGCCACTGCGCAACTCGCGGCGAGATCTGGCGATGCGGGCTTTCTCGGCGCCAAGCGTGCCACGGCCAGCCACTACGCAGCGCATGTCCTAGTGCAGGCGCCGATGTTGCGCGACATCGTCACGGGCGGCGCCGCCAGCACGCTGGCCCTGGCGGATGATCAACTCTGAATGATCCTGAAAGGAAACCCTCCCATGAAAATCCTGGTTCCCGTCAAGCGGGTGGTTGACTACAACGTCAAGGTCCGCGTCCAGAGCGATGGCAGCGGCGTGGACATCGCCAATGTCAAAATGAGCATGAACCCCTTCGACGAGATTGCCGTCGAAGAGGCTGTGCGGCTCAAGGAGAAAGGCGCGGCAACGGAGATCGTCGCCGTCTCGTGCGGCGTGTCCCAATGCCAGGAGACGCTGCGCACCGCCATGGCCATCGGTGCCGACCGCGGCATCCTGGTCGAGACCAATGAAGAACTGCAGCCGCTGGCCGTGGCTAAGCTGCTCAAGGCCCTGATCGACAATGAACAGCCCGGCCTCGTGATCCTGGGCAAGCAGGCCATCGACGACGACTGCAACCAGACCGGCCAGATGCTGGCGGCGCTGGCCGACCTGCCGCAAGCCACCTTCGCCTCCAAGGTCGAGATCGCCGGCGACAAGGCAGCCGTGACCCGCGAAGTGGACGGCGGCCTGGAAACCCTCAGCCTTACGCTGCCCGCCGTCATCACCGCCGACCTGCGCCTGAACGAGCCGCGCTACGTCACGCTGCCCAACATCATGAAGGCCAAGAAAAAGCCGCTGGACACCGTCAAGCCCGAAGACCTCGGCGTGGACGTGGCCCCGCGCCTGAAGAACTTGAAGGTCAGCGAACCCGCCAAGCGCGGCGCCGGCGTGAAGGTGGCCGACGTGGCCGCCCTGGTCGAGAAACTCAAGAACGAAGCGAAGGTGATCTGACATGACCGTACTCGTAATCGCTGAACACGACAACGCGACCATCAAGGGCGCGACGCTCAACACCGTGACGGCCGCCGCAGCCTGCGGCGGCGACGTGCACGTGCTGGTGGCCGGCCACAACGCCGGCGCTGCCGCACAGCAAGCCAGCCAGATCGCCGGCGTTGCCAAGGTCATCCACGCCGACGGCGCCAGCCTGGCCCACGGCCTCGCCGAGAACGTGGCCGCCCAGGTGCTGGCACTCCATGGCAGTGGTGCCGGCAACTACAGCCACATCCTGTTCCCCGCCACCGCCAGCGGCAAGAACGTGGCCCCGCGCGTGGCTGCCAAGCTCGACGTCGCCCAGATCAGCGACATCACCAAGGTCATCTCCGCCGATACCTTCGAGCGCCCCATCTACGCCGGCAACGCCATCGCCACCGTGCAGTCTGCTGATGCCGTGAAGGTCATCACCGTGCGCACCACCGGCTTTGACGCCGCCGCCGCCACGGGTGGCAGCGCCGCTGTCGAAACCGCTGCTGCGGCCGCCGACGCTGGCAAGAGCAGCTACGTGGGCAGCGAGATCGCCAAGAGCGACCGCCCCGAACTCACCGCCGCCAAGATCATCGTGTCTGGTGGCCGTGCGCTGGGCAGCAAGGAAAAGTTCGACGAAGTCATCACCCCCCTGGCCGACAAGCTGGGCGCTGCCATCGGCGCCAGCCGTGCTGCCGTGGATGCGGGCTACGCCCCCAACGACCTGCAAGTGGGCCAGACGGGCAAGATCGTCGCGCCGCAGTTGTACATTGCCGCCGGCATCTCGGGCGCCATCCAGCACCTGGCCGGCATGAAGGACTCCAAGGTGATCGTGGCGATCAACAAGGACCCCGAGGCCCCGATCTTCAGCGTGGCCGACTACGGGCTGGAGGCGGACCTTTTCGCAGTTGTGCCGGAATTCGTCAAGGCCTTTTAAATTGGATGAGATACACCATGGAGCTTCGGCATTTACGTTGCTTTATAGCGGTGGCCGAAGAACTTCACTTCGGCCGCGCAGCGGAAAAGCTGCACATCGATCAGTCCCCTTTGTCGCGCACCATCAAGGAGATAGAGGAAGAGCTCGGGGCGCAACTGTTCACGCGAACCACGCGAAGCACCCGCCTGACCTTTGCCGGAATGGCATTCCTGGAGCGGGTGCCGCGAATCTTCGAAGCTCTGAAACAGGCGTGTGACGGCGTCAAGTCCGCCGCCAGTGGGTTTCAGCGACAGTTGCGCATCGCTTTGTCCGATGGCATCACGCCCTCGCGAATGCCGACGCTGCTGGCACAGTGCCGAGCGGAAGATCCAGAGATTGATGTTCGGCTATTTGAGGTGCCGTTGGATCAACAGATCAAGGGTCTGCACGATGACCTGTATGACGTCGGCTTTTCGATGGCCGAAGAGGTGGGCGACGGCATTGTGGTCAGGCCTGCATGGGAAGACGAACTGATGGTGGCGGTCCCAGCTCGCCATCCTGTTCTGGCCCACAAGCACGTGCCGTTGGAAGAAGTGTTGCGCTATCCGCTGGCGCTATGCGATCCGGCGATATGCGAAGGCCATGCACGCCAAGTTGATCGCGTTTTGCAGCGCTACGAGCAACAGCCACTGATCGCCCAGCGCGTGGCGTCCTATGAGGTGATGATGACCTTGGTCTCAGCCGGATTGGCGCTCGGTTTGGCGGGCGCCGCGCACATTGCATCCGGCCGTGGGCCAGGTGTTGTGGCCCGGCGCTTGGCGGGCAAGCCGCAGATGCTGGCCACGTATCTGCTGCACCGTGACGTGGAGCCCTCCGAAATGCTGGCCCGGTTCATCGAACGAGTGGCCTCCATTGATTCGGCGGATGGCTCCAGCGCCGCCGAGGACTCCTGATCCACCTGCTGAAAGGACCCAAGCCATGACCCGATTCCTGCCGCTGCTGATGGTTGCCGCACTGACGGGCTGTGGACCATCCCAACCGACGGAAACCGTGGACTTCCTCGTTGCCCATCCCGAGCGCCTCAAAGAAGTCCAGCGCCTGTGCAAGGAAGACCGCGCGAAGGCAGGAGAAGAACTCTGCCGCCGTGCGGCCGAAGCCGCCAACCGGCGTTTCTTCGGCGATCGGCCGGAACAGCAATCCAAATAGCGCCCCGCGCCGTCGCCTGGCCGCGACAGAGTTCTTGCTGTTACCTCATCACGCCGCAGCGCGCTCGCGCATGCGGCATTTTTATTGCCTTCGCCACAGCAAGAAGTCTGGCCATTTTGGCCTGAATCCCCGCTATAACGGTCTTTGACCGACCTGCACGCTCGCCTTGATCCTCGGCACTACGGCATGTCCCTGTGCCGTAGCGGGAGGTTGGCCAATGCAAGGAACGAACGTGCTGTTCGGTCAGATTGCCGTTGTCTTCGGCATCGTGATCGCTGGCGTATGGAGCGCCACGCAATGGACAGCAGCGGCGCTGGGCTACCAGCTACGCCTGGGTTCGCCCTGGTTCGATTTCCTCGGCACGCCGGTCTATCACCCCTGGCGCCTGTTCGAGTGGTGGTTCTTCTTCGACGCCTACGCGCCGCATGTATTCGACGTGGGCGGTGCCATTGCCGCAGGCAGCGGCCTGATCGCGGTGGTGGTTGCCGTCGGCATGTCGATCTGGCGCTCGCGCCAGTCCAAGCTGGTCACGACCTACGGCACGGCGCGCTGGGCCAATGCGGAGGACATCCACAAGGCGAGTCTTGACCGGTCTGCGGGCGTATTCCTTGGCCTGCATCGCCAGCAGTACCTGCGGCACGAAGGCCCGGAGCATGTTCTGACCTTCGCGCCTACCCGCTCGGGCAAGGGCGTGGGCCTAGTGGTGCCCACCTTGTTGAGCTGGCCCGCATCGGCCGTCATTCACGACATCAAGGGCGAGAACTGGAGCATCACCGCTGGCTGGCGCTCGCGCTTCTCGCACTGCCTGCTGTTCAACCCGACCGATGCGAAGTCGGCGGCCTACAACCCGCTGCTGGAGGTGAGGCGCGGCGCGCACGAAGTGCGCGACGTGCAGAACATCGCAGACATTCTGGTCGATCCCGAAGGAGCACTGGAGCGGCGCAACCATTGGGAGAAGACCTCGCATGCGCTGCTGGTTGGGGCCATCCTGCATGTGCTCTACGCAGGCGAAGACAAGACGCTGCGCGGTGTCGCCAACTTCCTCAGCGACCCGGCCTGTCCCTTCGAGCTTACCCTGCATCGGATGATGACCACGCCGCACATCGGCGATGGACCGCATCTGGTGGTGGCATCGGCAGCGCGTGAAGTCCTGAACAAATCGGACAACGAGCGTTCCGGCGTGTTGAGCACCGCCATGTCATTCCTCGGCCTGTACCGAGACCCCACGGTGGCCGAAGTCACCTCGCGCTGCGACTGGCGCATTGCCGACCTGATCGCGGCCGAGCATCCCGTGTCGCTGTATCTCGTGGTGCCGCCTTCGGACATCAGCCGCACCAAACCGCTGATCCGCCTGATCCTCAACCAAATCGGGCGGCGGCTGACGGAATCACTCGATGGCAGCGATGGCATCCAGCGCCGTCACAAGCTGTTGCTGATGCTCGATGAATTCCCGGCGCTTGGGCGCCTGGACTTCTTCGAGACGGCGCTGGCCTTCATGGCGGGCTACGGCATCCGCAGCTTCCTGATCGCGCAGTCGCTCAATCAGATCGACAAAGCCTACGGCCAGAACCATTCCATCCTCGACAACTGCCATGTGCGCGTGACGTTCGCCACCAACGACGAGCGCACGGCCAAGCGGATTTCCGAAACCCTTGGCACCGCTACCGAGCTGCGCGCGCAGCGCAACTACGCGGGACATCGACTCGCACCGTGGCTGGGGCACCTAATGGTGTCGAGACAAGAAACCGCCCGCCCGCTGCTCACGCCGGGCGAGGTGATGCAGCTGCCGCCCGATGAGGCGGTGGTGATGGTTTCCAGCGTCGCGCCGATCAAGGCCAAGAAGCTGCGCTACTACTCTGACGCGAACTTCCAGCGGCGCGTGCTGCCGCCTCCTGTACTCGTTGCGGGGCGCTACGCCGACGTGCCTCCCTTACGGCCCGACGACTGGAGCGGGCTGACGGTTCCTCCCGTTCCGGTGGCGCCTGCAACCGAAGCCGTTGAAGGCTTCCCCTCTGCCGCTGACGACGGCGGCCCGCGTCGCCAACCCGAACTCTCCGAAGCCGCCGCCTACGACCCCGACCTGGCTGCGCCTGCAGCCGACCTCGGGCTGCTCGATGACGATGACATGCAGCTTCCCCTTCCTCGCCAGCTCGACCCGGCCCTGCAGCGCACGGCCCGGCTGGCTTCCCTTGACCCTGACGACGGAATCGACCTATGACCCAACACCGCCTCAATGTGTTCATCCAGCCGGAGCACAGCAAGCGGCTCGATGAACTGGCCGCCAAGAAGGGCGTGTCCAAGTCCAGCATCGTCGCGGCGGCCCTGGCCTCCTGGCTGTCGCCCGATGCGGCCGACCAGCGCGAGGCGGCGATTGCCAAGCGACTGGATCGCCTGTCGCGCCACGCCGAGCGTCTGGAGCGCGACCAGAACATTGCCATCGAAACATTGGCGCTGTTCATCCGCTATTTCCTCACTGTGAGCACGCCCGTGCCCGAGGCCCATCAGGACGCCGCTCGCGCCCAGGGCAAGGCCCGCTTCGAGCAGTTCGTCGAACAGCTCGGACGGCATTTGCTGCGCGGGCGCAGCCTGGTGCGGGATGTGGTGGAGGAACTGCACCCCGATCCGACGCGATCGGAGGGCGCGGCGGCCGCTGCAGATGCCCAGGAGCGTGCCTTATGAGCGCCGTTCTTTCCTCCTTCACGGCCACCTCGCTGGATCGCCGCATTCAGATGCTACGCACGGCCATGGGGCCGCTGATCGCCGCCGCGCTCGAAGACCCGGACGTGGTGGAAATCATGCTCAACCCCGACCGCACGCTCTGGGTGGATCGTCTGTCCACGGGCCGCGCCCCGATGGGCGAGGAGCTGTCCGAGGCTGATGGCGAACGCATCATCCGTCTCGTGGCCGCCCACGTCGGCGCCGAGGTGCATCGCGGCCAGCCGCTTTTGACGGCAGAGCTGCCCGAGACCGGCGAACGCTTCGAGGGCATCCTGCCGCCCGCTGCACCGGGGCCAGCCTTCGCCTTGCGCAAGCGTGCCTTTGGTGTGATCCCGCTGTCGCGCTACATCGAGGACGGGATGATGACCGCCGCACAGGCTGGTTTGCTGGTGCGCGCCGTGCGCGAGCGCCAGAACATCCTGATCGCGGGCGGCACCAGCACCGGCAAGACCACCTTGGCGAATGCGCTGCTGGCCGAAATCGCCGCCACGGGCGACCGCGTGCTGGTGCTCGAAGACACGGTGGAGCTGCAATGCGCGGCGCGCGATCACGTACCGCTGCGCACGCGCCAGGGCGTCGTGTCCATGACCGAGCTGGTGCGTTCGTCCATGCGCCTGCGCCCGGATCGTGTGGTCGTCGGCGAGGTGCGCGGCGCCGAGGCACTGGATCTCATCAAGGTCTGGGGCACCGGCCACCCCGGCGGCATCGCCACGATCCACGCCGGCTCCGCGCTGGGCGCGCTGCTGCGCCTGGAGCAACTGATTCTCGAAGTGGCGGTGAACCCGCCCCGTGCGCTGATCGCGGAAGCGGTCAACGTGGTCATCCACATTGCCGGGCGCGGACGCAAGCGCCGCATCGAGAGCATCGCTCGGGTCGTCGGCTTCGACGGCTCGGGCTACCAACTGGCGGATGCGCTGGAGGCTCCATTCCCGGAGCTGCTGCCGCAGTCCGACCTTTCTTCCGTGTCCCCTGATCAACCTGGAGAACTGCCATGACGCAGATGATCGTTCCTGCTTTCCGTATTTCTGTAAACCCGCTTGCCCTGCGCTGCCACCCCGCGCGGCTGGATGGCTTGGCGCGCCCGGCCCTGCAGGGTCTGATGCTCGCGGCGCTGATGCTGCTGCTCGCAGGCACCGCGCAGGCCGCAGGTTCCTCGATGCCCTGGGAGGGGCCGCTGCAATCCATCCTGGAGTCGATCCAGGGTCCGGTGGCCCGGATCATCGCGGTCATCATCATCATCGCCACGGGCCTGGCGCTGGCCTTCGGCGATACCTCGGGCGGGTTCCGCAAGCTGATCCAGATCGTCTTCGGTCTGTCGATCGCGTTTGCCGCGTCCTCGTTCTTCCTGTCGTTCTTCAGCTTCTCGGGCGGGGCCGTCGTATGAACGCGGCCCACGATGGCGTGCAGGGGTTCGCTCCAGGTTTCGAGGTGCCCCTGCATCGCTCGCTGACCGAGCCGATCCTGCTGGGCGGCGCGCCGCGCACAGTGGCGATTGCCAATGGCACCTTGGCCGCCGCCGTGGGCTTGGGCCTGCAACTGTGGATTCCGGGCGTGGTGCTCTGGATCGCCGGCCATGCGCTGGCGGTCTGGGGTGCGCGTGTCGATCCGCAGTTCATGCAGGTCTTCGCGCGCCACATCAAGCACCGGCCGCTGCTGGACGTGTGAGGGGAATGCCATGCTGAACCTTGCCGAATACCGCCAGCGGCCGGCGCTGCTGGCCGACTGGCTGCCTTGGGCCGGGCTGATCGCGCCGGGCGTCGTGCTGAACAAGGATGGCGCCTTCCAGCGCACGGCGCGCTTTCGGGGGCCTGACCTCGACAGCGCGACGCAGGGCGAGTTGATCTCCACGTCGGCGCGGCTGAACAACGCGCTGCGCCGCCTGAGCTCGGGCTGGGCGCTGTTCATCGAAGCCGAGCGCCGGCCCGCGGCCAGCTACCCGCACTCGGAGTTTCCTGAGCCGCTGTCCTGGCTGGTGGACGAGGAGCGCCGCGCCGCCTTCGAGGACTCGGGCAACCATTTCGAGAGTGGCTACCACCTCACGCTGGTGTACCTGCCGGCCGAGGAGTCGCGCGCCCGCGCAGCAGGGCTGCTCTATGAGAACCGACCCACCGAAGGCGTGGATTGGCGCGAGCGCCTAACTGCCTTCGTCGCGGAGACGGATCGCATCTTTGACCTGCTCGATGGCGTGATGCCGGAGATCGTCTGGCTCGATGACAGCCAGACGCTGACCTACCTGCATGCCACCGTTTCAACGCGGCGTTACCGCGTGGGCGTGCCCGAGGTGCCATTCCACCTCGACGCTCTGCTAGCCGACGCGCCGCTGATCGGCGGCCTGGCACCGATGCTGGGCGACCAGCATCTGCGCGTGGCGACGGTGCGCGGTTTCCCGACCTCGACCTGGCCGGGGATTCTGGACGACCTCAACCGCCTGGGATTTGGGTATCGCTGGAGCACGCGCTTTCTGTGCCTCGACAAATCCGAGGCGGAACGGGAGTTGGGGCGCTTGCGCCGCCAGTGGTTCGCCAAGCGCAAGAACGTCATCGCGCTGCTGCGCGAGACGATCTTCCAGCAAGAAAGCCCGCTGGTCGATACCGACGCCAGCAACAAGGCCACCGATGCCGATGCCGCCTTGCAGGAGCTGGGCAGCGATCAAGTGGCCTTCGGCTACGTGACAGCGACCGTCACCGTCATGGACGCGGATGCCGCCGTGGCCGACGAGAAGCTGCGCAGGGTGGAGCGCGTCATCCAGGGGCGTGGCTTCGTCACCATCCCCGAAACGCTCAACGCCGTGGATGCGTGGCTGTCGTCCATTCCGGGTCATGCCTACGCGAACGTGCGCCAGCCCATTGTCTCCACGTTGAACCTGGCGCACCTGATGCCGGTGTCGGCGGTATGGGCCGGGCCGGAGAAGAACGCGCACCTCGACGGCCCGCCGCTGATCGTCACGCGCACTGAGGGCGCGACGCCGTTCCGGCTGGTGACGCACATCGGCGACGTGGGCCACACGCTGGTGGCTGGTCCTACGGGCATGGGCAAGTCGGTGCTGCTCGCCACATTGGCGATGCAGTTTCGGCGCTATCGCGGCTCGCGCATCTTTGCCTTCGACATGGGACGCTCGATGCGCGCCACCATCCTCGGGCTGGGTGGCGAGCACTACGACCTCGGGATGGATGGCGAGATCGCGTTTCAGCCTCTCGCCCGCATCGACCGCGAGGGCTACCGCACCTGGGCCGCCGAATGGATCGAAGGGCGCTTGCGGCATGAGGGTGTAGCCGTCGGCCCCGAAGAGAAGGCCGCCATCTGGTCGGCGCTCGGCAGTCTCGCCGGTGCGCCGGTGGAGCAGCGCACGATGACCGGCCTGTCGGTGCTGCTGCAATCGAATGCGCTGCGCCAGGCGCTCGCGCCGTACGTGCTGGGCGGCGCCCACGGCAAGCTGCTGGATGCGGATTCGGATCGCCTGGGCGCCGGCTCCGTGCAGTGCTTCGAGATGGAGGAACTGATGCACAGCAAGGCCGCCGTCATGGCCGTGCTGCATTACCTCTTTGCGCGCTTCGATGAACGCTTCGACGGTGCGCCCACGCTGCTGATCCTCGATGAAGCGTGGCTGTTCCTCGATGACCCGGTGTTTGCGGCGCGCATCCGCCAATGGCTCAAGACGCTGCGCAAGAAGAACGTGAGCGTCATCTTCGCCACGCAGAGCCTGGCGGACATCAAGGATTCGAGCATCGCGCCCGCAATCATCGAGAGCTGCGCGAGCCGCATCTTCCTGCCCAACCCACAGGCGACCGAGCCGCAGATCAGGGTTATCTACGAAGGCTTCGGGCTGAACTCGCGCCAGATCGAGATCGTGGCGACCGCGCAGCCCAAGCGCGACTACTACTACCAATCCCGACTCGGCAACCGCCTGTTCGACCTCGACCTGGGCGCCGCGACGCTGGCCTTTGCGGGCACGTCCACGCCGCAAGACCAGCGCGACATCGACGCGGTGCTCGCTGCCGCTTCATCCGCTTCCACCCCGTTCGTAGCCGCGTGGCTGCGCCATCGCGGCCTGAATTGGGCCGCCGACCTGCTGTCCTCGTTCCCGTCCACCCATCTCCAGGAGAACCCATCATGAAAAAGCGTCTTCTCGCCGCCGCCGTCGCGGCCATGCTTTGCACCGCTACCGCCGTGCAGGCGCAATGGGTCGTGATCGACCCCACGAACCTCGTGCAGAACACGCTGACCGCGATCCGCACGCTGGAGCAGATCAACAACCAGATCAAGCAGCTCCAGAACGAAGCGCAGATGCTCATCAACCAGGCGCGCAACCTGGCCAGTCTGCCATCCAGCGTGGTCGGCCAGCTGCGCGCCAATCTGGCGACCACCCAGCGGCTGATCGCGCAGGCCAAGGGCTTGGCCTATGACGTGACGAATCTGGATCGGGAATTCCAGCGCCTGTACCCCGAGCAATACGCCGCCACCGTGAGCGGCAACCAGATGTACCGCGACGCGCAGGAACGCTGGAAGAACACGCTCGATGGCCTGCAGACCACCATGCAGATGCAGGCTCAGGCATCGCAGAACCTGAGCGACGACGAAGGCGTGCTGGCCGACCTCGTGGGCAAGAGCCAATCGGCGGTGGGCGCTTTGCAGGCGATGCAGGCCACGAACCAGTTGCTGGCCCTGCAGGCCAAGCAGTCGATCCAAACGCAGCGGCTGCAGATCACGCAGGATCGCGCGGGCTCGCTGGAACTGGCGCGGCAGGCCGCCGCCGTGGAGCGGGGCCGCGAGGTGAACCGGCGCTTCCTGGGTGAGGGCACGCCGTACACGCCGCGGTCCGTCGATTTCTACAGTCGTTGACGGAGCCAGGCCATGAACGACGTTTCGGTCATTGACCGCTTCCTCGACATCTTCTCGCGCTACATCGACTCGGGCTTCGGACTGTTGCATGGCGAGGTGGCGTTCCTGACCGCAACGTTGATCGTCATCGACATGACGCTCGCCGGGCTGTTCTGGGCGATGGGGCATGCCACCGGCCAGGGCGAGGACGTGATCGCCAAGCTGATCCGCAAGGTGCTGTACGTGGGTGCCTTCGCCTACATCATCGGCAATTTCAACACCCTGGCGGGCATCCTGTTCCGCTCATTCGCCGGGCTGGGCCTGACGGCCAGCGGCTCGACCTTGAGCATGGGCAACTTCCTGCAGCCGGGACGGTTGGCCAAGGCCGGTATCGACGCAGCGGCGCCCATCCTCGACCAGATCCGGGAGATGGCGGGCTTCCCGGAGGTCTTCATCCACATCGCGCCCATCGTCGTGCTATTTCTCGCTTGGCTGGTGGTCATCGTCAGCTTCTTCGTGCTGGCGGTGCAACTCTTCGTCACGTTGATCGAGTTCAAGCTGACCACGCTGGCGGGCTTCGTGCTGGTGCCGTTTGCCCTCTGGAACAAGACAGCGTTTATGGCCGAGAAGGTGCTGGGCAACGTGGTGTCCTCGGGCATCAAGGTGCTGGTGCTCGCCGTCGTCGTGGGTATCGGCTCAGGGCTGTTCGCCGAATTCAGGATACCGCCCGGTTCCGAGCCGTCCATCGACCAGGCGCTGGTCATCATGCTGGCCTCATTGTCCATGCTGGCCCTGGGCATCTTTGGGCCGGGCATTGCGACAGGCTTGGTGTCCGGTGGGCCACAGCTCGGCGCGGGCGCGATGGCCGGTGCTGCCATCGGCGCAGCCGGAACCGCCGTGGCGGTCGGTGCCGCGGCTACCGGCGTCGGAAGCGCAGTGGCGGCCGGGGCACGCATGGCACCCGCCGCCGCCCGCTCGATGGCATCGACCGCCAGCAGCGCCAAGTCGACGTACCAGGCGGGCTCCACTTCGGCCGGTGGCGGCCTGAAGGGTGCCGCCGCCGGCGTGGGCAATGTTGCCAAGACCGGCGCGCAGGCGGCCGGGCAGAAAGTCGCCGATGGGGCGCGGTCGATGAAGGAACGCATGGCGGCGGCCTTTCGGCCCGATGACGCGCCGGCCTCCGGCGCCGCGCACGCCGACCCTGACGCTAGCGGATCGGCTCCGTCTGCCGAACAACCCGCCTGGGCCAAGCGCCTGCACCGCAGGCAGCAACTCACCCATGCCGCGACGACCGCCGCCCACACGCTGCGCGGCGGCGACGGCGGCAGCTCCAGCCAGGGGCCAAGCCTGCGTGATTCCGATTCCTGATCTTGAAGGAGAACTCCCATGCGATTCAAAAGACCGCAGGTGCGCTATGCCAACACACCGCAGCCTGCTACCCCGTACCAATCCGCCGCCCAGGCCTGGGACGAGCGCATCGGCTCGGCCCGCGTACAGGCGAAGAACTGGCGGTTCATGGCCTTCGGCTGCCTCACTTTGGCCGTACTGATGGCCGGTGGCCTGGTCTGGCGTTCCGCGCAGTCCATCGTCACCCCCTACGTCATCGAGGTGGACAACTCGGGTCAGGTGCGCGCTGTCGGCGAAGCGGCCACGCCGTACCGGCCCAGCGATGCGCAGATTGCTTACCACCTCGGCCGCTTCATCGGTCTGGTGCGCTCGCTGTCCATCGACCCCATCGTGGTGCGGCAGAACTGGCTCGATGCCTATGACTACACGACCGACAAAGGCGCCGTGGTGCTCAACGAGTACGCCCGCGTGAACGATCCGTTCGCGCGTATCGGCAAGGAGTCGGTGACGGTGCAGATCAGCAGCGTGACCCGCGCCAGCGACACGTCGTTCAACGTGCGCTGGACGGAGACGCGCTTCGTCAACGGCGCGCTGGATCGCACCGAACGCTGGAACGCCGTGGTGTCCATCGTGCAGCAGACGCCGCGCACCGAGCAGCGCGTGCGCAAAAACCCCCTGGGCATCTACGCCAACGGGCTGTCGTGGAGCCGCGAACTGGAAGCGAACGAAGGAGCAAAACCATGAATGATCTTTTCCGTAAATCCGCCTTGCCGATCATGCTGCTTGCCCTCACGGGCTGCGCTACGCAGGGCAAGCCGCCGCCGTCCATCTCGCTCGATGAGCCGGTGCAGGCCCAGCCGCTGCCGGAGCCGCCTACGCCTGTGGAGGTAGTGGCTGTGCCGCAGGTGCTGCCGATGCCAGCGCAGATGAAACCTGTGCCGGATGCCAAGTCCGTCGCAGAACCCGCCGATGAAACCGTGCGCGTGTCTCGCGCCAACGCCGAGGCGCGTATTGCGCCCACGCGCGAGGGCTACGTCAACGCGATTCAAGTGTGGCCCTTCACAGATGGCGCGCTGTATCAGGTCTATGCGGCCGTGGGCCGCGTGACGGTGATCGCGCTCCAGCCTGGTGAGGAGCTGGTGACGGTGGCTGCTGGCGACACGGTTCGCTGGATCGTCGGGGACACGTCGAGCGGCAGCGGCGATGCGCTGCGCGTCAATGTGATGGTCAAACCGATCCGCTCGGGGTTGAAGACCAACCTAGTCATCACCACCAGCCGGCGCACCTACCTGCTGGAGCTGACTTCGACCGAGAAGACGTGGATGGCGTCGTTGTCCTGGGAGTACCCGAAGGACAAGATGCTGGCCCTGCAGCGCCAGGCGCAAGCGGCCAGCGCCGTCGCGCCGGTCGATAGCGGCCTGTCGCTGGAGAAGATCCGCTTCCGCTACGCGGTCAGCGGCAGCAATCCGCCGTGGAAGCCGCTGCGCGCCTTCGATGACGGCGGGAAGGTCTACATCCAGTTCCCGCCGGGCATCGCGCAGGGCGAGCTGCCGCCGCTGTTCGTCATCGGCGCGCAGGGCGACGGGCAGTTGGTGAACTACCGTTTTCGGTCGCCGTATTACATCGTGGATCGCCTGTTCGGTGCGGCCGAACTGCGCCTGGGCGGAGACAAGGGCGATGTGGTGCGGATCGAGCGCACCGATGGCGTTTCCGGTGGCACGCGGAGGAACTGACCATGAGCCAGGACGACACTCGCGATCTTGGCACGCCACAGGCGGGCAAGGTCGCGCCCGAGGCGGTGGCGCTGCGCGCCCAGCCGCGCCCGGTCACACGCCTGAATCGGCGCACCTTGGCCATGCTCACGGGCGGCCTGTCGGTCGCCGTGCTAGGGGCCACGATCTGGTCATTGCAGCCACATCGGCGCGGCGCAGGCGAGCAGACCGAGCTTTACAACGTGGATCGCGTCTCGAAGTCCGAGGGGCTGGATGGCCTGCCTTCGGATTACTCCAAGCTGCGGAAGGTGCCGGAGCTGGGGCCGCCGCTGCCGGGCGATCTCGGCCCTGCCATCGTGAAGGCGCAGCAGCCGGTGACACCCACGTATGCGCCACCGGGCCACGACCCGGAGGACGCTCGGCGCAAGGAAGCCGAAGCGGCAGCGGCTTCCTCGGTGTTCTTCCATTCTGGTACGCCCGGCAAGACCGCAGCGCCAGCGACTGCGCAAGCGGCTGGCCCGGCATCGACCTTGGCGGGCTTCGACCCGCTGGCCGCTGGGCCGGCCTCGACGGCTGCCCAGCCTGCCGACCCGACCGCCGTGCAGAACCGGCAAGACCAGAAAGAGGCTTTCCTGAAAGGCGGTTCTACGGAAACCCGCAATTCTGGCAATCTGCAAATGCCAGCCTCGCCGTACCAGATGATGGCCGGGACGGTGATCGCCGGGGCGCTGGTGACAGGCATCAAGTCGGACCTGCCGGGCGACGTGATTGGCACGGTGACGGAGCCGGTCTACGACTCGGCCACGGGCAAGTTTCTGTTGATCCCTCAGGGCTCGCGCCTCATGGGCAAGTACAACAGCCAGATGAGCTATGGGCAGAGCCGCGTGCAGGTGGTGTGGAACCGCATTATCTTGCCGGATACGTCTTCGCTGAAGCTCGACAACCTCGCGGGCGCCGACCCGGCCGGCTACTCCGGCCTGGAGGATGGCGTCGATTGGCACTGGGATCGCGTCTTTGCCGGTGCGGCGCTGACGACACTGCTGGGCGTGGGCGCGGAGCTGGCCGCGCCGGAGAACCGGCAGAACGGCAACCGCATCGTGATTGCCGGGCGCGACAGCGCGCAGGACAGCATCAATCAGGTCGGCCAGGAGATGACCCGGCGCAACATGAACATTCAGCCGACCTTGACGGAGCGGCCGGGCCTGCCGGTGCGGATCATCGTCAACCGCGATCTGGTGTTGCGACCGTACCAGCCGATGTTCTTCCAGCGGGGGGCGATGCGATGAGCACGACGAAGAAATTGCGGCTGGGGCCGCTGCCCAAGCTGGAGTCCACGAAGCTAACCTTTGCGTGCTCGGTCAGCCTGAAAGCCGACCTTGACCGCTATGCCGCGCTGTACGCGCAGGCGTATGGGGAGGCGGTCGATGCCACGATGCTGATCCCGTACATGCTGGAAACCTTCATGGCGGGGGATCGAGGATTCAAGCGCACGCAGACCAAGAACGAAAAAGCCGCCTCTGCTTGACAGAGGCGGCTCTTGAATTGGTGCCCGAGGCCGGAATCGAACCGGCACGCCTTGCGGCGGGGGATTTTCTTCCCACTTCGGCTTTCGCCGCCGCCGTCTCCGAAGAAACGGCGTTCGTGGGCTGGAGCACGCCTTCACCATAGCCTTTCGGCCGTAGGTGCCCGCCGTCTGCTCTCTACACCTTCCGAGGAGCCTTTCGGCTCCAGGGCTTGGCTCGGTATTAGCTCGGACTTGCGTCCAGGGCCTTCGCCGAGTTTGACGGGCTTCACCTCTGGGGTTTCCCCCGGAGGGCTCAAATTTGGTCTGAGTCCCCTGCGTCTACCAATTTCACCACTCGGGCATGACGCACGATGCTACTTCAACTATCTACTCCTCACTGGGAGCCAGCTTGCATCGTCCTGGCTCCTAGCTGACTCCTGGCTCGAAATGCAGGCATCTCGATCAAGAGGCGATTTATCACTCAATCCCTTGTCCCATGCGGCTTGGCAGGCAGTGACCTCAAGCAAGAACTACGTAGAAGTCCCTATTTTTGAGTCCCCTGCGTCTACCAATTTCACCACTCGGGCAGGAGGGTCGCGAGCGCGTCGGGGTTGGCAAAATGCTTTGGCACCATGCCTGGGCTGATGCCCGAAAGACGGCTGCGGGAGAAGCGAAGACCGCGATTATATGCGGCCTGGGAAAAATTGTCAGGCGGCGGCCCCGGGGTAGGGCGCTGTTGGCGGCTCGCCGACTAGCAAGCCTTGCCGGTAGCGGTAAGGCGCCGGACGGTTGTACCGTCCGGCCAGCGCCCGCCTATTTCTTCTCGGGCAGGAACCAGTTCATCACCAGCGCGCAGATGCCGCCGGTGGCCACGCCCGATTCCAGCACGCTCTTCACCGCGTGCGGCAGGTGCGACAGGATTTCCGGCACTTGCGACACGCCCAGGCCCAGGGCCAGCGACACGGCGATGATGAGCAGGGCGCGGCGGTCCAGGCGGATGCCGGCCAGGATGTTGATGCCCGACGCGGCCACGGCGCCGAACATCACCATGGCGGCGCCGCCCAGCACGGGCTCGGGCACGGCCTGCAGCACGCCGGCCACGGCCGGGAACAGGCCCAGCAGCACCAGCATGCCGGCGATCCACAGGCCGACGTGGCGGCTGGCGATGCCGGTGAGCTGGATGACGCCGTTGTTCTGCGCGAACACCGAGCTGGGGAAGGTGTTGAAGACGCCGGCCAGCAGCGAGTTGGCGCCGTTGACCAGCACGCCGCCCTTGATGCGCTGCATCCACAGCGGGCCTTCCACGGGCTGCTTGGACACCTTGCTGGTGGCGGTCACGTCGCCGATGGCTTCGAGCGAGGTGACCAGGTAGATGATCAGCATGGGCACGAACAGCGACCACGAGAAGCCCAGGCCGAAGTGCAGCGGCGTGGGCACCTGGAACAGCGCGGCTTCGCGCGCGCCGGTGAAGTCCAGGCGGCCCATCCAGGCGGCGGCCAGGTAGCCGACGGCCAGCGCGATCACCAGCGCCGTGCTGCGCACCCAGACCACGGGCACGCGGTTCAGCAGGATGATGGTGCCCAGCACCAGGCCGGACAGCGTCAGGTTCTCGGCGCTGGCGAAGGTGCCGTTGGCCATGGCGCCGAAGCCGCCGCCCATGCTGACCAGGCCGACCTTGATCAGCGTCAGGCCGATCAGCAGCACCACGATGCCGGTGACCAGCGGCGTGATCAGGCGCTTGACGAAGGGCAGGATGCGCGAGACGCCCATTTCCACGAAGGATCCGGCGATGACCACGCCGAAGATCGTGGCCATGACGGCCTCGACCGGCGTGCCCTGCTTGACCATCAGGGAGCCGCCGGCGATCAGCGGGCCAACGAAGTTGAAGCTGGTGCCCTGCACGATCAGCAGCCCCGCGCCCAGCGGGCCGAAGCGCTTGCATTGCACATAGGTGGCGATGCCGGAGATGACCAGCGACATGGACACGATCAGCGTGGTGTCGCGGCTGGACACGCCCAGCGCCTGGCAGATCAGCAGGCCGGGGGTGACGATGGGCACCAGGATCGCCAGCAGGTGTTGCAGGGCGGCGAGGAAGGCGACGGGGGCGGCGGGACGGTCGTCGGGGCCGTAGACCAGGTCGTGGCTGGGGGCGTCGGCGTCGTGCGCGTCGTGGGGGGCGGGTTGGGTCAGGGAGGCGGGTTGCATGGCGGATGGGCCGGCCAGGGACGGGGGGATGGGAAGAAAGTGCGGGATTTTAGCGGGGAAGCCCCCGCCGCGTGACCCCGCTGTCGCGGCGCGTGGACGGGCGGTCGGTCGGGGACGGGCCGCTTGCTAGAATCCCTTGCCGCCAACCCAGGGCCGGCCAGGGCGCGCAACCGCGCCCGCCGGACCGCCACGCCATGCGAAAAAGAGCCAAACGGATCGTCATCACGATCGTGCTGATCGTCGCGATCCTGCCCATGTTCCTGCTGTTCTGGCTGATGTCGGGCGATGACGAGAACTTCGCCACCATCGACCATGGGCAGTCCTATGGCAACAGCATCTACAAGCGCTACCAGGATGCCGTCTATGCCGCCGTGCCCAGCAACGGCTACTACCGCATCGACGCGGCGGACCCGGCGAGCTTCCAGGCCTTCGACACCGGCGCCTTCGACGGCAGGCAGGCCGGCCGGGACCAGCGTCACGTTTACTGCGGCAATCTGATCCTGCCGGACTTGCGGCCGGCATCGGCGCGCTACCTGGGCAACAGCTACTTCAGCGACGGCGCGGCCACGTATTTCTGTTCGATGCACAGCAGGCTCAACCGGGAGCTGGAGCCGCTGGACGAGTTCTGGCGGAAGATCCTGCACCGGGCCGGCGCGGGGCCCAAGCCGCAGACCTACCTGTATCCCTACGTGGCCCTGCCGGCCAGCGCCCGGCCCTATCGGCCGCTGCTGGACCGCGACCTGGCCACCGACGGCGCGCGCGCGTTCTATCGGGGCCTGGAGATGCCCCAGGCGAACCCCGCCACGCTCCGGCGCGTGCCGGCGGGCCGGGATGGCGACTTGCGGCCCAGCGATGATTTCTTCGCCGATGGGAGCCGCGTCTATTTCCACGAGCAGCCGCTGCCGCTGTCGGACGATCCCGCGCTGCACGCCTTCATGGTGGGCGACCTGTACCGGCAGCCCTATCTGCGCGACCCGCGCGACGGCATGGTGTACGTGGGCGCGCAGCCCTTCGACGCCGCGCATGCGCCGTACCGGCTGATCAACGAGAAAGGCCGGCACGTCTACCAGGCGCTGTTCGCCAGCAAGGACGGCCTGTATTTCTACAACACGCAGACGCGGCAGCTGGAACGGGCGGGCGACGATCCTTTCGCCTCGGGGGCGTATGCCGAGCTGTCGCCCTACGTCTATTCGGACGGCGCGCAGACGCTGTTCCTGCGGGCGGAGGAAGTCTGGGCCCGTTCCACCCGAGGCAGCGGCGGCGGGCTGGTGTCGCGCTCCACGCTGGTCAACCGGCTGCGGGACGCGCCGGACGGCGCGTGGATCAAGCGCGGCGTCGTGTATCACAACTTCGGCACGGTGTGGCAGAAGGGCGGCACGCTCTACTACTTCGACGAGATGGGGCCATCGCAGCTTATCTCCAACCCGATCTACCAGATCCTGGACCCCGTCGCGGCGGACTTCCTCTTGCGCTCGCAAGAGACGCGGCAGATCACGGCCGACGATATCCGCAAGCTGATCCGCGGCGGCAAGCTGGCGGTGCCGCAGTACGAGACCGTGCTGGAGGCCAAGACGCGCTACCGCAAGATCTTCTCGATTTTCTAGGTTGATTCAACGCCATGAACGCGACCATCGTCCTGTTCCTGATCGTCCTGCTGGTGCTGTGCATCGGCGGCCCGCTGGCGGGCCTGGCCGCGGTCAAGCGCGCCCATGCCTTTCGCATCCAGGATGGCCACCTGGTGGCGGGCCGCGTCGTCAGCCGGCGCTATCCGCTGGGCGACATCGAGCGGGTGGTGTTCTCGGCGCAAGGGTCGGAACGTGCCGGCTACGTCGGCGCCTTCGTCGTCCAGACCCGGCACGCCGGCAGCAGTGGGGAATACATCTTCAGCGTCGACAACATCCGCTTCCGCCGCGCGCCCAAGGCGGAGCTGGAGGCCAGCATCGAGACGCTGCGGCGGCAGCTGACGGACACGGGCATCGCCAGCGAGTATCGCGGCTGACCCGAGTCGCGAGCCGGCGGGCGAGGCTCGCCGACCCGCCGCGTGTGCTGGTTGGAGCGGATCAGCCGCCCGCCCTTGAAAGCCCGCGATTGGCCCCCACATCGGTAGGGTTTCCCGGATGACGCGCAGCCTTGCGGATCCGGTCCGAATATTCCGTCCCTAAATTTCCAACGCATACGCCTATACCCATGAGCCAAACCGCCACGCCGTCCGCGTCCGAAACCCTGGGCTTCCAGGCCGAGGTGAAGCAACTGCTGCACCTGATGATCCATTCGCTGTACAGCAACAAGGAAATCTTCCTGCGCGAGCTGGTGTCGAATGCCTCGGACGCCTGCGACAAGCTGCGCTTCGAAGCCATCGACCAGCCGTCCCTGCTGGAAGGCGACAGCGAGCTGGCCATCACGGTGCGCTACGACAAGGACGCCCGCAGCATCACCATCTCGGACAACGGCATCGGCCTGTCGCGCGAGGAAGCCGTGGCCAACCTGGGCACCATCGCCCGTTCCGGCACGCGCGAATTCTTCTCGCAGCTGACCGGCGACAAACAGAAGGACGCCCAGCTCATCGGCCAGTTCGGCGTGGGCTTCTATTCTTCGTTCATCGTGGCCGACAAGGTCACCGTGGTCAGCCGTCGCGCCGGCGCCAGCGACGCGATCCAGTGGGAATCCGACGGCCAGGGCGAATTCACCATCGCCGCCGCCGAAAAGGCCAGCCGCGGCACTGACGTCACGCTGCACCTGCGCGCCGACGAGGACGAGCTGCTCAACGGCTGGAAGCTGCGCGAGATCCTGCGCCGCTATTCCGACCACATCTCGCTGCCGATCCGCATGCAGAAGGAAGAGTGGGATCAGGAAAAGGGCGAGCAGGTCAAGACCGATGAACTGGAAACGGTGAACCAGGCCAACGCGCTGTGGGCTCGCAACAAGTCCGACGTGACCGAGGAGCAGTACCGCGAGTTCTACAAGACCGTCTCGCACGATTACGACGACCCGCTGGCCTGGACCCACAACCGCGTCGAAGGCCGCAGCGAATACACCCAGCTGCTGTACGTGCCCAAGCACGCGCCCATGGATCTGTGGGACCGCGACGGCCGCCGTGGCGTGAAGCTGTACGTCAAGCGCGTCTTCATCATGGATGACGCCGACCAGCTGCTGCCCTCGTACCTGCGCTTCGTGCGCGGGGTGATCGACTCGGCCGATCTGCCGCTGAACGTGTCGCGCGAGATCCTGCAGGAAAGCCGCGACGTGCGCGCCATCCGCGAAGGCTCGGCCAAGCGCATCCTGTCGCTGCTGGAAGACCTGGCCGAGAACCGCCAGGACGACTACGCCGCGTTCTGGTCCGAGTTCGGCCAGGTGCTGAAGGAAGGCGCCGGCGAGGATCAGGCCAACCAGGAGCGCATCGCCAAGCTGATGCGCTTCGCCTCGACCCACAGCGGCGATCAGGCGCAGACCGTGTCCTTCGCCGACTACGTGGCGCGCATGAAGGAAGGCCAGGACAAGATCTACTACGTCACCGCCGACACCTTTGCCGCCGCCAGCAACAGCCCGCACCTGGAGATCTTCCGCAAGAAGGGCATCGAGGTGCTGCTGCTGTCCGACCGCGTTGACGAGTGGATGCTGTCGTACCTGCGCGAGTTCGACGGCAAGTCGCTGGTCTCGGTGGCCAAGGGCGGCCTGGACCTGGCCGAGCTGGCCGACGAGGAAGAAAAGAAGCACCAGGCGGAAGTGGCCGAGGACTTCAAGCCGCTGGTCGAGCGCCTGCAGAAGACGCTGGAAGACCAGGTCAAGGAAGTGCGCGTGACGCTGCGCCTGGTGGATTCCCCCGCCTGCGTGGTGGTGGGCCAGAACGAACTCAGCCCGCATTTGCTGCGCATGCTCAAGGCCGCCGGCCAGGAAGCGCCCAACGTCAAGCCGGTGCTGGAGATCAACCCCGAGCACCCGCTGCTGGCCCGCATCCGCGCGGCTCAGGACGACGAGTTCGACCAGTGGGCCCGCCTGCTGCTCGACCAGGCGCTGCTGGCCGAAGGCGCCCAGATCGCCGACCCGGCGGCCTTCGTCAAGCGCTTGAATGCCTTGCTGCTGAAGTAAGCGGGGCGTGGGGTAAAGAAGGGGGGCGTCCTGCGGGACGCCCTTGTTCTTTTCCGGGGACGAGACGGGCGCGAGCCCGATTCATGACCAGGAGTCAAAGGTGTTTGGCAAACGCCGGACTTTTTCCGCAATGATCCTCCCGTCATACTGCGCCCATCTCTCCTAAGGGTTTCCACGCATGCGCCGGCCGTCCAGCCGTCCAGGCGCGCGACTCGCCCCGGGACCCAACGACTCCAAGGAACTGCGCATGACAACCCCTGAAACCCCCGCCAACAAGGGCGGCCTGCCCCTGCTGGCCCTCGCCGTCGGCGCCTTCGGCATCGGCGTGACCGAGTTCTCGCCCATGGGCCTGCTGCCCGTGATCGCCGAAGGCGTGAACGTTTCCATTCCCAGCGCCGGCATGCTGGTCAGCGCCTACGCCATCGGCGTGATGCTGGGCGCGCCGCTGATGACGCTGGCGTTGTCGCGCTGGTCGCGGCGCAAGGCGCTGATCGCGCTGATGGCGATCTTCACGCTGGGCAACCTGCTGTCGGCGATGGCGCCCAACTACACCACGCTGCTGCTGGCGCGGCTGGTCACCAGCCTGAACCATGGCGCCTTCTTCGGCCTGGGTTCGCTGGTGGCGGCCAGCGTGGTGCCGCGTCACAAGCAGGCCAGCGCGGTCGCGACCATGTTCCTGGGGCTGACCATCGCCAACGTGGGCGGCGTGCCGGCGGCGACGTGGCTGGGGCAGGTGATCGGCTGGCGCATGTCCTTCGCCGCCACCGCCGTGCTCGGCCTGGTGGCGATGCTGGCGCTGTGGACCGCGCTGCCGGCCGGCGAGGCGGGCCGCCGTCCGGACCTCAGGCGCGAGCTGGCCGTGCTCAAGAGCCCGGTGGTGCTGGTGGCGCTGTTGACCACGGTGCTGGGCGCCGGCGCGATGTTCACGCTGTACACCTATGTGGCGCCGACGCTGGCCGAACTGACCGGTGCGTCGCCCGGCTTCGTGACCGCCATGCTGGTGCTGATCGGCATCGGCTTCACCATCGGCAACACGGCGGGCGGGCGTTATGCCGACCGCTCGCTGGACGGCAGCCTGATCGCCTTCCTGGGGCTGGTGATCGTGGACATGCTGGCCTTTCCGTGGCTGGCGTCCACCCAGGTCGGCGCGGCCGTGGGCCTGCTGATCTTCGGCTTCGGCACCTTCGCCGTGGTGCCGCCGCTGCAGATGCGCGTGATGCGCGCCGCCACCGAGGCGCCGGGACTGGCCTCGTCGGTGAACGTGGGCGCCTTCAACCTGGGCAATGCGCTGGGCGCGGCGGCCGGCGGCGCGGTGATCTCGGCGGGCATGGGCTATGCGGCGGTGCCGGTGGCCGGCGCGCTGATCGCCGTGGCCGGGCTGGCGCTGGTGCTGCTGCAACGCGCCAGCAACCAGCGCCGAAAACTGGCCGCTCAGGCCTGCTGAGGGGCGTACTCGCCGGTGCTTCGCTGCGGGGTTTCCTGCCTGTCGATCAGGTCGGGCAGGCTCGGGAACCGCATGCTCGGGTGCGGACTCTGCTTGCGCAATACCATTGCGCCGCCCGCGTTGTGTCCAGGCAAGCCCCCGGGCCTGAGACAGGCGCGGGGGCGGCGGATCAGGCTTCGATCCGCTCCACCTTGCCCACCAGCAGGATGTACGACAGCGCGCCCAGCAGGGCCAGCGAGGACACGTACACGATGGCGGGCGCGAAGCTGTCCTTGGACACCAGGAAGCCGATCACGATCGGGGTGCAGATGGACGACAGGTTGCCGACGAAGTTGAACACCCCGCCGGTTAGGCCCAGCAGCCGCACCGGCGCCAGCGCCGACACCAGCGACCAGGTGATCGAGGCCAGCCCGTTGCCGAAGAAGGCCACGGCCAGGAAGAAGATGACCCAGGGCGTGGAATCGGTGAAGTTGGCGCCGATCATGGACGTGGAGATCAGCAGGCCCAGGATGATGGGCAGCTTGCGCGCCAGGCCCACCGTGGCGCCGCGGCGGATCAGGAAGTCCGACAGCACGCCCGAGCACAGCACGCCGATGAAGGCGGCCAGGAAGGGCACCGAGGCCAGGAAGCCCGACTTGATGAAGTCCATGCCGCGGTACTTCACCAGATAGGTCGGGAACCAGGTCAGGAAGAACCACAGCGTCGAGGTCAGGCAGAACTGGCCCAGGTACACGCCCCACAGCTTGCGTTGGGACATGACCAGACCGAGGTCGTTCCAGTTGAAAGGCGCTTTCTTTCGCCGCCGGGCCGCCCCAAGGCGAAAGGCGCCCCCTTGGGGGGCAGGAAGCCCGTCTTGCGGGCGCGCCGTGGGGGCATCTTCCTCGGTCACGCGCTTTTCCAGGTCGACCACGCCGCCGCCTTTCTGGATCAGCTCGATCTCGGCCGCGTTGGCGCCCTTGAACTGGCGCGGCTCGCGATACACCATGAACTACACTACACCCCAGATAATGCCCAACAGGCCCGTGCTGACGAACACCATGTGCCAGCCGTAGTGGTGCTGCAGCCAGGCCAGCACCGGCGTCAGGAAGGCCAGGCCGACGAACTGGCCGGACGTGTAGAAGCCGATGGCGGTGGCGCGTTCCTTTTCCGGGAACCAGGTGGTGACGACGCGGTTGTTGATCGGATACGCGGGCGCTTCCAGCGCGCCCACGGCCAAGCGCAGCACGAACAGCACGATGAAGCTGCTGGCGAAGCCCATGAAGAACGTGGCGGCGGACCACAAGATCAGCGCGGCGGCGTACAGCACGCGCGGCGCCACGCGGTCCACCAGCCAGCCGCCGGGAATCTGCATGGCGGCATAGGTCCAGCCGAAGGCTGACAGGATCAGCCCTTCATGCACGGTGTCCAGCCCGAACTCGTCCTTGAGCGCGGGCGCGGCGATGGACAGGTTGCTGCGGTCCAGGTAGTTGATCACGACAGTGATGAATAACATCACCATGATGAGATAGCGGCTGCGGGTCGGCCGCTGGGCGCCTTGCGCGCCCAGGTGGGTGGCGGTGGTCAAGGGGGTCTCCTCTCTCGCTTTCCTCTATCGGCCTACCATTCGGCGAAGCTGCCGTCGGCGTGGCGCCAGACGGGGTTGCGCCAGCGGTGGCCGACGGCGGCGCGTTCCTTGACGTATTCCTCGTTGACCTCGATGCCCAGGCCCGGCCCCTGCGGGATCATGACCATGCCGTCCTGGTAGGCGAACGCCTCGCGGTTGCTGACGTAGTCCAGCAGGTCGTTGGCGGCGTTGTAGTGGATGCCCAGGCTCTGTTCCTGGATGAAGGCGTTGTAGCAGCCGGCGTCGATCTGCAGGCAGGTGGCCAGCGCGATCGGGCCCAGCGGGCAATGCAGCGCCAGCGCCACGTCATAGGCCTCGGCCATGGCGGCGATCTTGCGCGTTTCGGTGATGCCGCCGGCGTGCGAGGGATCCGGCTGGATGATGTCCACATAGCCTTCGGACAGCACCCGCTTGAAGTCCCAGCGCGAGTACAGCCGCTCGCCCAGCGCGATGGGCGTGGACGTCAGCGGCGCCAGTTCCTTGAGCGCCTCGTAGTGCTCGCTGAGCACGGGCTCCTCGATGAACATCAGCTTGTACGGGTCCAGCTCCTTCATCAGCACCTTGGCCATGGGCTTGTGCACGCGGCCATGGAAGTCCACGCCGATGCCCACGTTGGGGCCGACCGCGTCGCGCACGGCAGCCACGTTCTCCAGGCACTTCTCGACCTTGTCGAACGAATCGATGTATTGCAGCTCTTCGGTGCCGTTCATCTTCACGGCGGTGAAGCCGCGCTCGACCGCGCTCCTGGCGGCCGCGGCGGTGTCGGCCGGGCGGTCGCCGCCGATCCACGAATACACGCGGATGCGGTCGCGCACGTTGCCGCCCAACAGCTGCGACACGGGCACGCCCAGGTGCTTGCCCTTGATGTCCCACAGCGCCTGGTCGATGCCGGCCAGCGCGCTCATGTGGATGGCGCCGCCGCGATAGAAGCCGCCGCGGTACAGCACGGTCCAGTGATCCTCGATGTTGCGCGGGTCCTTGCCGACCAGGTAGTCCGACAGTTCCTCGACCGCAGCCGCGACCGAGTGCGCGCGGCCTTCCACCACGGGTTCGCCCCAGCCGACGATGCCGGCGTCGGTCTCGATCTTCAGGAAGCACCACCGGGGCGGCACGATGTAGGTGGTGAGCTTGGTGATCTTCATGCTTGGGTCTCCTGGGCGGGATAGGCGCGTTGCCAGGCGGCGACGAAGTCGCGCGCGCGCTGGCCGGTTTCGGCGGCCGTCTGGCCGGGCTTGTACAAGGCGGAGCCCAGGCCGAAGCCGCTGGCGCCCGCCTGGGCATAGGTGGACAGGTTGTCGGGCGTGATGCCGCCCACCGGCACCAGCGCGACGGGCGGGCGCAGCACGGCGCGCCAGGCCTTGAGCACGACGGGGCCGAGCTGTTCGGCGGGGAACATTTTCAGCACGTCGGCGCCCGCGGCCAGCGCGGCATAGGCCTCGGTGGGCGTGGCCACGCCGGGGCTGGAGGCCAGGCCGGCGGCCTTGGCGGCGCGGATCACGGCGGGGTCGCTGTGCGGCATGACGATGATCTCGCCGCCGGCGTCCTTCACGCGAGCCACGTCGGCCGGATCCAGCACGGTGCCGGCGCCGACCAGGCAGTCGGCCGGCAGCGCGTCGCGCATGGCGCGGATGCTGGCGAACGGTTCGGGCGAATTCAGCGGCACTTCGATCAGCCGGAAACCGGCGGCGTAGAGTTCGCGCGCGGTGGCGGCCGCGTCGGCGGGCGTGATGCCGCGCAGGATGGCGATGAGGCCGCAATGGGCCATGGCGGTTTGCAGACCGGGATGCGTCATGGATGGGCTCCTAGGCGGAAATCGAGGATGAGGGGACCAGCCCGGCGGCCAGCGCCAGGTGCCACAGGCCGCGCTCGGTGGCGTTCTGCGCCTGCTCGGGCGCGCCCAGGCCGTAGTGGGTCATGGCCAGCGTGTAGCGCTCGCACAGCGCCGGTTCGCCGCAAAGGACGATGCGGGGCGCATGGCCCTGCGCGCGCAGCATGGCGGCCAGGGCGGCGATCTCGTGGCCGATCAGCAGGCCCGACAGGTAGTCGGCCTGCGAGGCCGGCGCCAGTTCGCCGGTCAGGCCCAGCGCGCGCGTGCTGAAGATGGTGGACAGCACGCCGGCGCGGCCTTCCGGCGCGCCGGCGACCTTCAGGCCGCGTTCGAAGGCGGCCATGTCGGGCGCGGCGGCATCGCTCATGGTGCGGCCCAGGATGGTGTGGCCGCGCAGCGCGGCGTAGACCTCGCCGGTCATGAAGGTGTCGAAGTGCGTGACCTGGCCGTTGCGCGCGCCGACCCACTTGGAGTGCGTGCCGGGCAGGCCGATCAGCAGGCCGGCATCCGGAACGGCGCGGGCGTCGCGCAGCACGCCGAAGACCTGGGTTTCCTCGCCGCGCATCACGTTGGGCAGGCCGTGGCGCTGGATCAGGCCGGGCACGATGTGGACGGGCGTGGCGCCGGGTCGCTCGACCACGGTCAGCAGCGTGCAGATGCGGTCCAGGGCCACCGGCACGTCGAGGTAGGCGGCTTCCTGCCAGCCCTGGGCGCTGCCGACCATGCCGCAGGCGATCACGGGCAGCGCGGGCTCGGCCCGCAGCCAGTCGCCGCAAGCCTGTTCGAAGGCCAGTTCGAAGCCGGACAAGGCCGGCGTGGCGGCGCCGTCCTGCAGCGGTTGCGGCAGGCGCATGATGCCCCAGGGCAGGTGGCGCGCGTCCAGCGTGCGGCCGCCGCCGTCCAGGCGGTAGGCGCGCAGCGAGGACGTGCCCCAGTCCAGCGCGATCAGGGCGGCGCGGGCGGGCGTGGCGGATGTCATCTGAGTCTGTCTCGTGTCTGGCCGCGCCGGCTCGGGAAACTGCATGGAAGGGCGCGGACCTTGTTGTGTCCAGGCCCGGGACTCGCGCAAGGGGCGGCGGCCGGGCGTTGGGAAAAATTCTAGATCAGCGCTTGAAAATTCTCAAAATATAGAATTTAATCCCATATATAGGGAAAATTCAGGCCCGTCCTTGTCGCCATCACACGCGGATCCTCGCAGTCCCTCGCATTTCCCGCCCGTCTTCCCGCCTTCCAGTCTTCTTTCCCGCGCTCGCCGCCGTGACGATTCCCATGACCGATGCCTCCTCCCTCACGCCCCTGGACCCCGACGCCGCCGCGCCCGCCGGCACGCAGACACTGATGCGCGGATTGGCCGTGGTGCAGGCCGTGGCCGACGGCGCGCGCGACCTGAAGGAGCTGTGCGCCCGCATCGGCGTGGCGCGCAGTACCACGCACCGGCTGGCCAGTTGCCTGGTGCAGGAACGCTATCTGCGGGTGCTGCCGGGCGTGGGCTATGCGCTGGGGCCCAAGCTGATCGAACTGGGCTTCCAGGCGCGCGAGGCCTTTCCGCTGGCCACGTTGGCGCGTCCGTACCTGGACGGCCTGGCCGAGCTGACCGGCGACACCATCCACCTGGCGGTGCGCGACAACGACGAAGTGCTGTATCTGGAAAAAATCCCCGGCAAGAAGGGCCTGGAGATGCGCTCGCGCGTCGGCCACCGCATGCCGCTGGCGGCCACGGGCGTGGGCAAGGCGCTGCTGCTGGATGCGGACGAGCCGCAATGGAAGGCGCTGCACCGCGTGGGCGGCCCGGTGTCGTCGCGCGCGCCCGGCGGGCAGCAGGGCTGGGAGGCGTTCCGCGAACGCATGCGCGGCTATGCGGCGCAGGGCTATGCCTTCGACCTGGAAGACAACGAGCCGTCGATCCGCTGCGTGGCGGCGCCGGTGCGCGACGCCTCCAGCGGCATCGTGGCCGCCATCAGCGTGTCCAGCACCGTGCCCTATATGTCGCTGGAGCGCATGGACGAGATGGTGCCGGTGGTGTGTGACGCGGCCATGCGGATCTCGGCGGAACTGGGCTGGATCATTCCAGCGGCAGCGTCAGCACGCCCTGGGCGGCCGGACGCATCATGATGCGGCGGTACCAGGCCGACAGGGCCGGCGTCTGCGGCCGCTCGGCCGGCAGGCCCAGCCAGCGGTGCGCCGAGGCCACCAGCGCGATATCGCCCATGCTCAGCTGACGGCCGGCGATGAACTCGCGGCCCTGCAGCGCGCGTTCCAGGATCAGCGCGCGCGCATTGGCGCGCTGCATCGAGGCGTCGATGACGGCGCGGTCGCGCTTGTCCTCGGGCGTGCGGACCAGGCCCTTGAAGGCCGGCACCATGGCGGGCTGCCACTCGGTGGCCTGCCAATCCATCCAGCGGTCGGCATCGGCGCGCAGGCCCAGATCCTCGGTCCACAGCGAGCCCACGCCGTAGCGGGCCGACAGGTAGCGCACGATGGCGTTCGACTCCCACAGCACGAAGCCGCCATCGTCGATCACCGGTACCTGGCGGTTGGGATTGCGCTCGGCGTAGTCAGGCGTGTCGACCACGCCATGCTCGCCGCCTGCCAGGATGAACTCGTGCGGCAGCGCCAGTTCGCGCACGGCCAGCATGACTTTCTGCACGTTGACGGACGTCAGGCGTCCCCAGATCTTCAGCATATCCGTTCCTTGAGTGATGAGACGGCGCATCAGGCGGGCGGCAGTTGCCGCCGCGCGAAGCCGTTTTCGCGCCCGAAGCGCGTCCAGTTGAAAGCTGGCCCGGGGTCGGTCTTGCGGCCCGGGGCGATGTGTTCGTGGCCCCAGGCGGCGGCCAGCGGGTAGCGCGCGCGCAGCGCCGGCGCCAGCTGGCGCAGGGCCTGGTACTGGGCGTCGGCGTAGGGCAGGGTGTCGGTGCCCTCCAGCTCGATGCCGATGGAAAAGTCGTTGCAGCGTTCCCGGCCCGCGTAGCGCGACACGCCGGCGTGCCAGGCGCGGTCCTCGGTGGACACGAACTGGATCACGGCGCCGTCGCGGCGGATGAAGAAGTGCGCCGACACGCGCAGGCCGCGCAGCCGCTCCAGCCAGGGATGCGAGCCATAGTCGAGCCGGTTCAGGAACAGGCCGGCCACTTCCGGCCCGCCGAAGCGGCCCGGGGGCAGGCTGATGTTGTGCAGCACCAGCAGCGACACCTGCGCGCCGGCGGGGCGCGCGTCGCGGTTGGGCGAGGGCATGAGGGTGACGCCAGGGGCCGGTCTCAGCCAGCCATGTCGATCCAGTTGCAGGGCCATGGCAATTCGATGCTCGGTGAGTGTGTGTCTCCAGCGGCCATTATGCCAAGCTTGGAGACATGCCCAGGGACAGCGGGCCGGATGCGGCGGACCGAAGGCGCGCAACCGGCAGGCGGCCGGCTGATCGTCGCTCATTTGCCGCCTGCGGGCGGCGTTCGTGGGTTGTTCGTGGGCTATCTGCCGGCTATTTGCCGGTCGGTCCGCGCTGCGCGTGGTCGGCGCTGCACCAGGTGCGGCCGTTCTGCAGCAGCGCTTCCGAGCGGGGCAGATGGATGCCGCAGTGCGCGCAGCGCACCATGGCCTCTGCGCCGCCGCCGGGCTGGGCGGGCGGCTTGGGCGGCGGGGAAACCGGGCGCGCGTCGCGCGCCGCCGCCATGCGGGCGGCGATGCGGGCCACGCACAGCACCGCGATGATGACGACGATCCAGAACAGCAGCTTGCCCACGTTCAACCCCGATGCAGAATCATTTCCAGCACGAACCGGCTGCCGGTGTAGGCCAGGATCAGGAAACCGAAGCCGGTCAGCGTCCAGCGCAGCGCCACCCGGCCGCGCCAGCCCCAGACGTGGCGGCCCAGCAGCAGCACGCCGAAGGTCGCCCAGGACAGCAGCGTGAAGACGGTCTTGTGGTCGAAGGGCAGGATCTTGCCGGTGAGCTTGAGCGAGGCGATCGAGCCGGACACGACCGCCAGCGACAGCACGGCGAAGCCGATCCAGATGATGACGAACAGCAGGTGTTCCTGCACCAGCAGCGGCGGCTGGGAATCCAGCACGCGCCCGATCATGCTGCGCTCGGCCGGCGCGTCCAGCGGGCGGTGCAGGTGGCGGTCCAGCAGCGCCATCAGCATGGCGTGCAGGGCGGCGATGGTGATCAGGCCATAGGCAGCCAGCGCGATCAGCAGGTGGGCGCGCAGCCAGGCGTCGTTGGCGTGAGGCACGAACTGCCCCTGGGGAAACAGCGCCGCCAGGGCGCTGGCGATGGTGGCGGCGGGCAGCAGCAGCAGTTGCAGACCGTCGATGCGCACCAGCAGGCTTTCCAGCCAGAACACCACCATGCCCAGCCAGATGGCCGCCGACAGGGCCAGCGCCCAGCCGATGAACAGGTGCTGCGCGCCCAGCATGGCCTGTTGCAGGCCGATGCCCTGCAGCACCAGGGCGCCCAGCAGGCAGGCGCGGGCGATCTTGCCGGTCTGTTCGATGCCGCCGGCGCCGGCGCCAGCGCCGGCCAGCCGGAGCCACAAAGCCCCCCCGAGCAGCGCGTAGGCCAGGGCGGCCGCCGCGTGAAATACAATGCCTAGTGACATAGAAACCGTCGTCAGGATGGGGCCGGGGTCCAAATGACCCGGAAAGCGCGGAATTCGCGCGGGCGGCCACCGTTCGAGTCGACTAGTTTAAGCGGAAACGCCTCTCATGCTCGATAACCTAACTCAACGCCTGTCGCGCGTCGTCAAGACGCTGCGCGGCGAAGCCCGCCTGACCGAGGCCAACACCCAGGAGATGCTGCGCGAAGTGCGCATGGCCCTGCTGGAGGCCGACGTGGCGCTGCCCGTGGTGCGCGAGTTCGTCGCCCGGGTCAAGGACAAGGCGCTGGGCGAAGAGGTCGCCGGCAGCCTCAGCCCCGGCCAGGCCCTGGTCGGCGTGGTCCACAAGGAACTGACCGCGCTGATGGGCGGCGACCTGGGCGCCGACTCCGGCGAACTGTCGCTGGCCGTGCAGCCGCCCGCCGTGATCCTGATGGCCGGCCTGCAGGGCGCGGGCAAGACCACCACCACCGGCAAGCTGGCGCGCTGGCTGTCCGAGGGCCAGCACACTCAGCACGGCCGCAAGACCGGCAAGAAGAAAGTGCTGGTGGTGTCGGCCGACGTCTACCGTCCCGCCGCCATCGAGCAGTTGAAGACCGTGGCCGCGCAGGTCGGCGTCGACTTCCTGCCGTCCGACCCCAGCCAGAAGCCCGAGGACATCGCCCGCAACGCGGTCGACCACGCGCGCCGCCATCACTACGACGTGCTGATCCTGGACACGGCCGGCCGCCTGGGCATCGACGAGGCCATGATGCGCGAGATCCGCGCGCTGCATGACCTGGTCAAGCCGGTGGAAACGCTGTTCGTGGTGGACGCCATGCAGGGCCAGGACGCCGTCAACACCGCGCGCGCCTTCGCCGACGCGCTGCCGCTGACCGGCGTGGTGCTGACCAAGCTGGACGGCGACGCCCGCGGCGGCGCGGCCCTGTCGGTGCGCCACGTCACCGGCAAGCCGCTCAAGTTCGTCGGCGTCTCGGAAAAGCTCGACGGCCTGGAGCCGTTCTACCCCGAGCGCATGGCGCAGCGCGTGCTGGGCATGGGCGACATCGTGTCGCTGGTCGAGCAGGCGCAGAAGAACATCGACATCGCCGAGGCGCAGAAGCTCGCGTCCAAGATCAAGTCGGGCAATAAGTTCGACCTGAACGACTTCCGCGACCAGCTCGGCCAGGTCAAGAAGCTGGGCGACATGGGCTCGCTGCTGGAAAAGCTGCCGGCCCAGTTCCAGCAGGCCGCCGGCCAGCTGCAGGGCGGCCAGGCCGAGAAGCAGCTGCGCCGCACGGAAGGCATCCTCAATTCCATGACCCCGGCCGAGCGCGCCAAGCCTGAACTCATCAAGGCCTCGCGCAAGCGCCGCATCGCCGCCGGTTCCGGCGTGCCGGTGCAGGAAGTGAACCGCCTGCTGGCCCAGTTCGACCAGATGCAGGGCATGATGAAGCAGATGAAAAAGGGCGGCATGGCCAAGATGATGCGCGCCATGGGCGGCCTGAAGGGGCTGGGCCGCTTCGGGATGAAGTAAGGCTTTCGCGCGGCGGCGCGAAAAAATGGCCAGACATTGCGTCTGGCCAAGTCATCGCGGCAATCTGGGGGATCA
This sequence comes from Achromobacter sp. 413638, assembly GCF_043119405.1. Taxonomy (NCBI): domain Bacteria; kingdom Pseudomonadati; phylum Pseudomonadota; class Betaproteobacteria; order Burkholderiales; family Alcaligenaceae; genus Achromobacter; species Achromobacter sp. 413638. The sequence continues at coordinate 79,236 of NZ_JBICCO010000001.1, read as the reverse complement.
GTGCCGCGATCAGCCGGGCGGCGCGGGCGCGCCTTCCGGCTATTCGGATGCTTGCGCGGGCATTCAGGCCGCTGGCGGGATGCGCAGCACCTGGCCGGGATAGATCTTGTCCGGGCTGGTCAGCATGGGCTTGTTGGCCTCGAAGATCAGCGTGTTCTTGGCGCCCTGGCCCTTGCCGTATTGCGCCTCGGCGATCTTCCAGAGGTTGTCGCCCTTCTGCACCGTGTACATCTTGGCTTCGGGGGCGGCCTGGGTGGCCTTGAGCTGGTTGTCCACCTGGGCCACGCCCACGGTGTTGCCCAGCGCCAGCGCGATCTTCTCGGCGGTTTCGGTATTGGCGGCGGTGCCGCTGACCGTGACCTTGTCGCCGTCGACCGCGATCTGCAGTCCATCGGCGTTCAGGCCGTGCTTGTCCAGTTCCTTCTTCAGCTCGTCGACGGTGGCGGCCTTGGCTTCGCTGGCACCGAAGAGTTTTTCTCCAACGTCCTTGATGAAATTGAGCAGACCCATAGTGATTCCTTTATCTATGTTGCTGTTACGGTGGGAAAAGAGCGATGGATGGCAGGGCGCCCGGCCCGTGTACCGGTTGCGCGCGGCATCGGGGATTATTACCCGCGCGCTTGCCGGCAGACGAGGGGTAAACGTGTAACAGGTTGCTAGCCATGCGCCAGACTACGCAAGAATGCGTGCGAGTTGGCTGCAAATGGCTGACGATCCGCCAGGATCGCGATCCTACCCGTACAGCGCCGGCGTCCGGGCAGGCCGATGTCCGGCATTACGGCGCGCCGCGCTAGCCGGCGGCGGCGGCCGGCTGCCGGATATCGGCAAGCCAGGCCTGGATCATGGCGGCATCCTCGCGCGACCTGATGTCGACCGATTCGCCGTCGCCGTTTCCCCTGGCATGGGCTCGCACCTCGCTGGGAGACGCGCCGAACCGCAGGCGGAACGCCCGGCTGAACGCGCTTTCGCTCGAGAAGCCGTAGCGGTAGGCAAGCTCCGCGATGCCGATATGGCCGCCGGCGGCCAGCAGTAGTTCATCGAAACACCTGTCCAGGCGCCTGCCCTGGATATAGGCGTTCACGCCGCCGTCGCGCAGGAACAGCCGGTACAGGCTGGAGCGCGAGATGCCCAGCGCAGCCGCGATCGTTTCCGGCGACAGATGTCCGGCATCGAGGTGGCGCTCGATATGTTCCCTGACCAGCCGGCGCATGCCATTGCGTACCACCTGCCGCGCCGGGCCGTCATCCTCGCCGTCGCGCAGCGTCGACAGGCTGCCGCTGAGCAGGATCAGACCAGCGTTCACCGAGGCGGACATCTCTTCGCGCGTCAGGCTGGAGGCGTGCTGCGCCAGCTGCGACAGATGCGAGGCCAGCATGCGCGTAGCGCCCTGTCCGGGATCCAATAGCGCGCCATGCAGCTTGCGGCTGCGCAGCGCCGTCGGCAGGCGGTCGCGCGGCACGGTCAGGGTGATGGTGGAAATGAGCGTGGTGCGGGTGTCCAGCGTCTGTCCGAGATCGAGCAGGCCGATCGAGCCGGCGCGGATATCGACCGGGTTTTTGCCATAGTCGCCCCGGGTGCCGCCCGCGACGAACAGCTGGATCAGCAGATGGTCGACCTGGCTGCGGCGCACGTCCAGCGCGGTGCGCCGGTGCTGCACGGTGGCCGAGCAGGTACTGCGGCTGATCAGGCTGTCGCCCAGGTGGGTGCCGCTCATCTGGGCGGTGAAGGGCTGTATGCCGGTTTCGATCTGGGTATCGACGTAGGGGCGCACCAGGGTGCGCCAGATGTCGGGCGCGTCGGGCGTGACGCGGCTGTCGAATTGCGCGCTGAACTGCGGCGGGGCGGCAGGGGAGGGGAATGGATTGCGGCTCACGCTTCGTGGTTCCCGGATCAGTCTTGTTGTGGCGTTGCCCGACCAGCCGCGACACCAGGCGGGAAACTTCCATGGAGGGCTGCCCGGCTCGCGGCCGACCTGCCTTGACACATGTTCGCTGCGGATTATGACGCCCGGCCGCGTTGCGGGAAAGCCCGGTCTGGCTCATGGATTGACGGCGCTTGCGGCAGATCATCACGCCCAGGCCGCGCCGTCGGGGCCTTGTAAAGCAAAAGGGCCGCGTTGCCGCAGCCCTTCCGGGGACGCACTGGATCCGCCCGGCGGCGGGGCATTCAGCCCCCGCCCACCGCCACCACGATCTCGATCTGGTCGCCGTCGGCCAGCGTGGTCTGCGCGTGCTGGCTCTTGGGCACGATCTCGCCGTTGCGTTCCACCGCCACGCGCTTGCCGGCATAGCCCAGCGTGTCCAGCAGCTCGACCACCGTGGTGTCGAGCGGGAATTCGCGGGCGTCGCCGTTCAGGGTGATGTGCATGCGCGTCTCCTTAGCGTTTGGCGTAGGCGTCGGTGGCGGCGATCAGGCGCGCCAGCGTGCCGGGTTCATCGAAAGCGTGGCCGGAGTCGGGCACCAGGTGGAACTCGGCCTCGGGCCAGGCGCGGTGCAGGTCCCAGGCGGTGCGCGCCGGCGTGCAGACGTCGTAGCGGCCCTGGATGATGGTGCCGGGAATGCCGCGCAGCTTGTAGGCGTCGCGGATCAGCTGGCCTTCTTCCATGAAGCCGGCGTTCACGAAATAGTGGTTCTCGATGCGGGCGAAGGCCAGCGCCGCGCGGTCGGCGGCGTGGCTCTGCTGGTGGCGCGGGCTGGGCAGCAGCGTGATGGTGCTGTCTTCCCACTTGCTCCAGGCCTTGGCCGCGCGCAGCTGCTCGACGGGGTCGTCGCCGGTCAGGCGCTTGTGATAGGCCTGCACCAGGTCTCCGTGCTCTGCTTGCGGGATCGGCGCCAGGTATTCCTCCCAGCGGTCCGGGAACAGGAAGGACGCGCCTTCCTGGTAGAACCAGCGGATCTCGGCGCTGCGCACCGTGAAGATGCCGCGCAGCACCAGCTCGCTGACGTGGGCGGGATACGTCTCGGCATAGGCCAGCGACAGCGTCGAACCCCAGGATCCGCCGAACACCAGCCACTTGTCCGCGCCCATGATCTCGGTGCGCAGGCGCTCGATGTCCGCGACCAGGTGCCAAGTGGTGTTGTGCTCCAGGCTGGCGTGCGGCGTGGAGCGGCCGCAGCCGCGCTGGTCGAACAGCAGCACGTTGTACAGGCTGGGATCGAACAGCTGGCGCTGCACCGGCGAGCAGCCGCTGCCGGGGCCGCCATGCAGGAAGACCGCCGGCTTGCCCTGGGGGTTGCCGCAGAGTTCCCAGTAGATCTGGTGGCCGTCGCCCGTGTCCAGGAAACCGTGGCGGTAGGGTTCGATCTGCGGATACAGCATCAGGCGACTCGCTTGAAGATCAGGTCCCAGACGCCATGGCCCAGCCGCAGGCCGCGCGTCTCGAACTTGGTTTGGGGGCGGTAGTCGGGGCGCGGCGCGTAGCCGTCCACGGTGTTCTTCAGCAGCGGCTCGTTGCTCAGGACTTCGAGCATCTGCACGGCATAGTCCTGCCAGTCGGTGGCGCAATGGATGTAGCCGCCCGGCGCGATGCGGCTGGCCAGCAGCGAGATGAACGGCGGCTGGATCAGGCGGCGCTTGTGATGGCGCTTCTTGGGCCACGGGTCGGGGAAATAGATGTGCACGCCGGCCAGCGAATCGGGGGCGATCATGTCGCGCACCACTTCCACCGCGTCGTGCTGGATGATGCGCAGGTTCTGGATGCTGGAATCCTCGATCCGGCGCAGCAGCGAACCCACGCCCGCGTTGAACACCTCCACGCCCAGGAAGTTGTCGCCCGGACGCGCCAGCGCGATCTTCTCGGTGGTCTCGCCCATGCCGAAGCCGATCTCCAGCACCGTCGGCGCCTCGCGGCCGAACGCGGCGGCCGGGTCCAGCCGGCGCGCGGCGTAGGGCAGGGACCACTTGCCCAGCAGTTGCTCCAGCGCGGCCAGCTGGCCTTGCGTGATGTGGCCGCGGCGATGCACGAAGCTGCGGATGTGGGCGGCGCCGGGGCTGTTGGGCGCGTGCGCGGCGCTGGCCAGCGCGGCTTCGGTCTGCGGGGAAACCGGGGCGGGCGAGTCGGAATTGCCGGGTATTGCGGGGGTGTTCACGGGAAGATTCGCAAAGCTGTTTGTTGTCATAGGCGGGATTGTAGTGGCAGGGCGGGGGCGCGCGGTCCGCTGCGGAACGTTAAATGGGGACACGATCATTCCGCGCCCTGCGCCCCGCGCGCTATAGTGCAGCCGCGGCGATGGTGCGCCGCCAGTCCCGCCATGAACATCGCCCGCATCGATCTCGTCACGCTCTCGCTATTCGTCTCGGTGGCCCGCCAGGGCAGCATCTCGGCCGGCGCGCGCCAGTCTCACCTGGCCGTGGGCGCGGCCAGCAAGCGCATCTCCGACCTGGAGGCCGCGCTGGACACCCAGCTGCTCTACCGCAACGCCGCCGGCGTCGAGCTGACCGAGGCCGGCCAGGCCTGTCTGGTGCACGCGCTGCGCGTGCTGCAGGAAGTGGAGCAGATGGCCGGCACCCTGTCGGACTTTGCCCAGGGCGTGCGCGGCCAGGTGCGCATCGCCGCCAACACCTCGTCGCTGACCCAGTTCCTGCCCGAGGACCTGGCCGCCTTCATGGAAGCGCATCCAGCCGTGCGCATCGATCTGGAAGAACAGAACAGCAACGACATCGTCACCGCTGTCCAGGAGAACCGCGCCGACATCGGCATTTTCGCCGACCGCACGCCCGCGCCTGGCCTCGTCACCACGTCTTACCGGCGCGACGAGCTGGTGCTGATCGTGCCGCAGCGCCATCCACTGGCTGGCGAGGCCCGCGTCGCCTTCGCCGACACGCTGGCCTACGACTACGTGGGTCTGCCGCCCGCGACCTCGCTGGCGACGCGGCTGGCCGAGGAAAGCGGCAGGCTGGGCCGGACGATGCGGCTGCGCATCCAGGTCCGCAGTTTCGACGCGATCTGCCGCATGGTGGCGGCCACCGGCGGCGTCGGCATCCTGCCGAGGCTGGCCGCCGAGCCGCACGCGCGCTCCATGCCCATCCGCCTGATCGCGCTGACCGACGACTGGGCCAGCCGCCGCCTGCTGCTGGGCGTGCGCGACGCCGACGCGCTGCCCGTGCCCGCGCGGCTGTTGTTGGCGCACCTGCGCGGACAGCAGTAGGGGCGGGCGCGGATCCTCGGCGCGGCGGGGCGCGGAGGCGCTGGCTGTCGAGCGGGACGCGGGGCGCGGAGGCGTTGGCTGTCAAGCGGGACACGGGCCGTGAAGGTGTCGGCAGTCGCGCGCGAGGCGAGCGTGCGGACACGCCGGTCGCCAGGTCTTCTCGTTCCGGGAATGCCCCCTTCCCGAATCGTTCATTCCACCGCCCCGCCCGCATGGCGCACACTGCCTTCCATCATCACCTCGATTCGCCGGGAGGGCGACATGGCAGGGCAGATACTCGCCGGCATACGCGTGCTGGAACTCGGACAACTCATCGCGGGCCCCTTTGCCGCCAAGACGCTGGCGGACTTCGGCGCGCAGATCGTCAAGATCGAGCCGCCCGGCCAGGGCGATCCCTTGCGCAAGTGGCGTCTGCTGCACGAGGGCACCTCCGTCTGGTGGGAAGCCCAGTCGCGCAACAAGCAATCGGTGTGCGTGGACCTGCGCCAGCCGGAGGGCCAGGACATTGTCCGCCTGCTGGCGCGCGAGGCCGATGTGCTGATCGAGAACTTCCGTCCCGGCACGCTGGAGAAATGGGGCCTGTCGTGGGACGCGCTGCACGCGCTGAATCCGCGCCTCATCATGCTGCGCGTGTCCGGCTACGGCCAGACCGGCCCCAAGGCGCGCGAGCCGGGCTTCGCCGCCATCGGCGAGGCGATGGCCGGCCTGCGCTACCTGAACGGCGAGCCGGGCCGCGCGCCGGTGCGCGCCGGCCTGTCGCTGGGCGACACCATCGCCGGCCTGCACGGCGCGCTGGGCGTGCTGCTGGCGCTGTACCAGCGCGACGCGCGCGGCGGCCAGGGGCAGGTCATCGATGCCGCGCTGTACGAGAGCCTGTTCAACCTCAGCGAAAGCCTGCTGCCGGAATACTCGGTCTTTGGCGCGGTGCGCGAACCGGCCGGCGCCGCGCTGCCCGGCATCGCCCCGTCCAACGCCTATCCCTGCCGGGACGGCTATGTGCTCATCGCCGGTAACGGCGACGCCATCTATGTCCGCCTGATGACTTGCATCGGCCGCGACGACCTGGGCCGGGATCCCGACCTGGCGCACAACGACGGCCGCGCCCGCCGCGTCGCCGAGATCGACGGCGCCATCGGCGACTGGACCCGCGCGCGTTCCATCGACGAGGTGCTGGCCGCCATGCGTGAGGCCGACGTGCCATCGGGCCGCATCTATACCGTGGCCGACATCGCCCGCGACCCGCACTACCGCGCCCGCGAGGCCATCACCACCGTGCGGGCCGCCAGCGGCATCGCCGTGGACATGCCGGCCGTATTTCCTCTTCTGTCCGACAACCCGGGCGCCGTGCGGGAACGCGCGCCCACGCTGGGCGAGCACACCGACGCCGTGCTGGCCTCGGCCGGCCTGAGCCAGGAACAGCGCGATGCGCTGCGCGCGCGCGGGGTGATCGAGTGAAGCGCGGGCGCGGCGAACGCGCGCTATAATCGCCGCCTCTGCCCTGGTTTCATGCCGGGGCACGACACCCAGAGCGGGTGTAGTTCAATGGTAGGATTAACTTACTGACCCCCGATAAACCTAAGTGCTTGATTTATAAGCATAAAAAATGGGTTTATCGCTGAACTACACAAATGAAAGTGACCCCTCAAAGTGACCCCCTATTTTACCCCGTAAAGGTTGAACCTGAAAGGTTCAGGCTTGACAAGTGGTTCGGAGAATGTAGGGCTCCGAGCTTTTTCTTTAAAAGCTTGACTTCTTTACCTAATTTCTAATCTGTTTTAATTTCTTCTTTAATTTTTAATTAAAATCTATTTCATTTAGAAGAAATCCCGGAGGGAAAAGGTCTTTTTCTTTCCCCCTTGAATAATTATGACTAACTAAAACCTCTTCTTTTTTAGAATTAGCTAAATCAATAAAACCATTTAACAAATAAAACAAATCTGTCTTATTGGTTTTTAGTGTTTGAAGAAGAGTTTTTGAGAAAAATCTTTTGATGTAAAATAAATTATCTACAATACAGCCAATAAATTTTTTAGTCTTTTGTGCTGTCGTGTGATATTTATTCTCTACATTCTCAAAGTGTCTTTCAGCAATGAAAGAATATAAATCTTGATTTATAATTATTTCTTCTAATCTTTGATTTATATCCATTCTTTTAATATTGCGAGATAAAAATCTCCATTTTGTCAAGCAATTTGCTATGCCGAAATATTGTATTCCTCTTATTCCGTTAAAACTTCTAAAAGCTGAGTTGATTAAACAACCTTTTTCTTGCTCTGTTTGAAGATTAAAAATATCAGTATTCGGGTCAAAGTTTGATGTTGCCTTTGTTATGTATTTAAAGACATAGCTACTTGCTTTTGCTGAACCATCATTTCTTTTAAAAGAGCATTTTTTATCGTTTTGATTGTCGTTTAAATTAAAAAATACTTGGAAGAAACAAGAGCGAATAGTATTGTAGTCATTCAAAAAATAGAAAAATATCAAATGTAGGTGCTGACAACCATCTTTATGACTTTCGCTGACAATTACCCCATAATATCGGTCTTCTGGAAGTATTCCTTTTTTTCTTAATAAAGCTCTTACTTTGTTCCAATCAGCTTTTTGAGTTTTTGCTGATAAGTGGGGAGCCATCCCTTCATAAGAATTTTTACTATTTTTACTTGTGGGGTTAGGGTGTAATTCTGGCTTTAATGTTAGTGTGATAAAAAGCCAGTCCATCTTATCGGTTGGGTTTTCTTCATTGTGTAATTCCATTCTTTTTTCCATAGCATTTACGATGTTTAAATGCTCTGCTGTCTTTTGTTCTTGTGTCCTTACGGCTTTAGAAAGCGGGATAATGTCGCCATTCTCTCCAATGATACACATATCATTGATAAATTTTTGATTGGCTTTATAGTTGTTTTGATACTCTCTTTTTAGACTATTGCTAATATATAAGGGTCTATCGTGTTGGTTTCCTCCAATCATTTTGAGTAAAACTTGGGCATGCCATACTGCTTTACGATACTTATTTTTTAGCTTTCTTCTTAAAGATAAGTTTTGCCTTGATAGCTTGTTGATGTTGTGTTCTTTTCTTTGTATTCTATCTTTATCAAGTCTTGAATAAAAGAAATCTTCAAGAGTGAAAACATCAAAATAGATAATATCGTCAAAGTATAGTTGCCAATCATTAGAATAATTTCTACTTACTAATTGTGCGACTTCTTGATAAAGTGCTGTTGGAATTAGTCTTTTTTTCTTCTCAATGATTTCATCTAATTTTTCTTCTTCTTTAATAAATAAGATGAAGTCCTGTTGTTCTTTCGATAAATTTAAAAATTCTTCTTCTGTAATTTCAAAAGATGAATTGATAAAATCATTTAGTGATTTTGATTGTAAGATATTGACTTTTAAAGTCTTTTCGTTTATTATTGAATTGTCAGGCATATTAAAAACTCCATTTTTATTTGCTAGGCATATTAAAACTCCGTTAGTTCCGTTATTTTAGTTCTATGCAAATTAATAATAACAATAAATTGATAAATAACAAGCCCCTAAAAGGGGCTTTGTTTATTTAAAGATAAATTTGACTTCTAATAAAATAGAGCTATGATGGTTCTATATATATTATCTCTTTATAATTATTATTTTATCTCTTTGTGTTGATAATGCCCCTCACGGGGCATTATTCTTTTTCATCTTTATTATCAGTAGAAAATTTATATATGAAACTATTAAACTTATCTGTATGGCAATCAAATAAATTTTCTATGTTGAAAGAAAAATTATTGAGATAAGAAAGGTCTAATTGATAATTTATGTTGTTTCTTTTCTTTCTTAATTCTTCGTGAAACTCAAAATCTTTCCAGGCTTGGGAAAGTTCAATTTTGTTATATAAACAATATAAGTCTAATAGCTCATCAATTTTTTGTGGCTCTTTCTTATGACGAGTGATGTGAGCTATTGAATGACATTCTTTACATAACAAAATTAACTTATCAAGCTTTTGTATTTTATCAAAGTCGTCAAAGCTCCATTGTTCGTGTAACTCTAAATCTTTAAATTGACGATTACAACATTGACAGGTTGAATTGTGCTTTCTAATAAAGTGCTTTCTTAAAGACTGCCATTTCTCATAATCGCCATATAGATACTGAATATAAGAACGGACATTCTTGTAATTCTGATTTTTTGGAATAAAGCAAAAATTAATCTTATAGATGTTTTGTCTGTCAAGCTCTAAACGGGTCAGTAAGTTTTTACTATCCCATTTTTTGACTTCTTCTTTATTCTTCTCATAGTGATTTAGGATAAAAATTGTTTCTTCTTCATTTTCTTCTAAATCTTCTATAACTTCATTTTCAAAGTCTTTCTTTTTAAATAGTCGTCTTAAAAATCTCATCTAACACTCATAAAATAAACATTCATCACTGACATAATTACGATAGCAATTAAGAATGAGAAAATAATAATGAATTTATCTTTTCTCCATTGCTCTTCTTTTCTTATCTCTTGTTTTATATATTCTCTAGCTTTAATATCTTTTTCTGTTCTCATAGTTGCCCCCTAAAATTTGTTTTAGACCTAATGCTATAAAGTATTTAGTATTAAAGTCTTTGTGTTGAAAAATCATTTCTACAAGCATAAGAAAAAAAGAAAGGTCTAAAATTTCTTCTTTCTCTACATCTTCCACTTGTAAAACTCTGCCTTTAATTCTTTTCATTTCTTCTAGTTTTTCTTGAGCTTCGTATCGCTCAATTTTTGAAAAATTGGCTATAAGTCCATCAATCGCAAATAGTCTTTTTATAATTGGTATTCTGTTCGCTATTGTTTGACTATCAAATTTATTTGATGATTTGAGATTATTTAGCTGTGTCTGTAAATTTTCTCTTTCTATAAGTAAGTTAATTAATTTCATTTTTATTCTGCCATTTGGTAAGGTATAGATTTCTGTCTTATTTTCATTGATAAGTAATTCGCTTTATTTGCTAGTTCTAATAAAGAGCGAAAACAAATGTTGTTTATTAAAGTGTCAAAATGACAAGGTTTAATTGAAATTAAGTTATAAGCTTTGTCTTCGTGAATATCATAAGAACGAAAATAGTCTTTATCTTCTCCTAAAACTTTTCTTTGAAGACAATAATTTATGATGGCAAACTCTAAAGTATGCCCGTTTATATGTAGGTATTTTCTAGCGATATGATGTGAAAACTCGTGAATAATAGTTCTCTGTAAATTTTTCTTTAATAGAGAATTTAAAGCAAAATTTATGTTGTTATCTGTATAGCTCGCATAAGCTAGATAGTTCGGGTCTTCTTCGTTGGAAAAAGATAAAGGAATGCTAGATAAATAGTCTTGCTCGTCTTCTTCAAGAAATAAAGATAATTCTTCTTGTGTGTCAATAAATTGCTCGTTTATGTGATTAGATAAAATTAAATGAATTTGTTTTAAATCTTCCATTTTGTTTTTGCTCCTTGATTTAATTGTTTATCTTTTTCTGCTTGTAGCTTTGCCATAGCTTTTGCTAATTCAAACTCAAGCCTTATTTTTTCTTGTAGAGTTTTCGCATTAGCAATCTTTGCTGTGAGTTGTTGAACCTCTGCCATTGCTCCATCAATGCCACCCGTTGAGATGGTGGGTGTAGAGCTATCGCCCTTATCCGTGTGGCTGTTGTCGGTAGAAGGGGAGCTAGAACCTTGATTGACGGGCTTTTTGGCTGTGTCCGATGGTGTAGGGGGCTGTGCCTGGTGTTCTACCTGGTCGGCTTTTGGGGCGACTTGATTAGAGCCGTTTTGAGCGATTTTTTGCTGTGGGGTAGCTCTAACCCCTTGCCCCTCTTGGTTCTTCGCTTGTGAGCGATTTTGGAAGGTCGCTTTTTCTGTATTAGCTTTAAAAAATCTTTTCTCGTTATCTTTATTTGATTTATCTATCTCGGTAGCTAATATAGAAAGATATTTATTCTTATCAAAGGGCTCTTTTTTTTCTTTGAACTCTTTAAAAATCTCTTGATAAGATAAATTAGAACTTTCATACATTCCACCTTTTAGACGGATATTTCTACCTCCGTCAATCTCTATACTGATAGATTTTTCAGTCGTGCGAGATAATTTAAAACCGTTGTCTTTAAACCATTTGATTAATTCATCTTGGTTTTTTACTTTCTTGCTTACAATGAGATTTTTGACTACTTTATCAATCTGTGCTTTTTTGTCTAAACTCTTGAAATTGTGTGAGCTTGACAATAAAGCCTTTCTTTCATCATCTGTGAAAAAAGTTTTAAAAGGGTTTTTCTGCTCCACTTGTTCAAAGCCTAACTCATCGTTTTTGAGCTTGACAAAAGCATCTTTTTTGGGAATGTGCCCTGGTGGGAACGGATTAAAATATTTTCCCGTAACTAAATCAATTTTATTTATCACAAAGTGAAGTTCTAAATTTCCTTTATCTCTATGCTCTATCCATAGAATGTTTGTTCTATCTCGCATATTTCCTAAAAAAGTTCTTTCAAACTGGTCTATTAGTTCTAGCTTTTTTTCTTGTGTAATTTCTTCTTTATCACGAAAAGCGATAGCTCCACTTGTAGATAAGCTTGTCCATTTTTCAGGACATAAGCTATCTAAAGAACGAGTTCTGTAAGGGTCGCCCTTGACAACAACGGGTTTTACTTCTCGTCTGTTTCTTCTACTGTCAAAGTCCGATAAGCAATAATTTACTGCCCCTTTTGCTGAACTTCTGCCAGCTTTGTAATCTCTAAATAATTTTATTATCATTCTTCTTTCTCATTTCTTTTAATAATTCGTTGAGTTTTTCATTGATAGAAATTAATTCATTTAGAGTTAATTCGTCAATTTCTTCGTTGCTATTACATCTAAAAGCGACTTGGTTTAAATTAACTCCAATTTTGTTTATTTCTTTTGTGAGTTTTAAAAACGGCTTGATGTAGATAAAATCTTTATCAATACAACGACGAAAAAACTCGCCGTTGTTTAAGCCAAAATTTTTGCGATGAAGTTTTAGCTTTTCGTCTTGTTCTTTCGTTATCCACAAGTGTTTTTTAACTTTCATCATCTTGTATCTCTAATTCTACGATTTCATTTGCTGTATCTATTGCTAGACTAACTAATGATTTAATAGAAAAATCTTTGAACGATTTGTCTAAATTATCGTCCATAAGAACTTGTTCTAATATTAATAAAGTAGTTATTGCTTTATTTTTTAAGTCGCTAATTTGTTTTGTATTTTTCTTTTTCATATTTTTATTCTTCCTCTGCTTTTAATTGTTTTACGATATTTTCTAGATAATTTTTCTCTGCTAAAATCCCAATAGGATAATCAGCATAAGAGTATTTTTTATCTATCTGTTTTAATCTTAATTCTGCTCTTTTTATAAACTCAATGACTTTTAAACAGTTGTCATTGAGCTTGTATTTATTTTCCTTTATCATTTATTATTCTCCTATTTTTATAAAGGGTATGGGACTAGTCCCATAAAAAAAGGTTGCTTTCCAAAGCAACGGGTTAAGGGTGGAACCCTTACAAGGTCTTTTTAATGCCGTGAAACGGTATAAAAAGAATAGCCTTGCCCTTAATCTTAACTGTATAAGATTTTTCTCGTTTGTCAAATTTTAATTAGAATTAAATTAGACGAGATTAGATGTTATTGACAATAAAAAGATAAGAGATATAGTTAAAGATATATCTATAAGGAGAATAAAAAGATGAGTGATATATACGAATTATTAAACAAAAAAGTAAAAGAAGTGAAAGAAAGAGGATACAAGGGGATTGAGTTTTACGGTATGAGGCATACGGTAAGAGCTTTGCTTGATATGAAGTTAGAGCATAAAGAGGTCGTAGCATTCTTTTATGAGAATGTTGATATGTGTAAAGTAGTTCCACAACATAGACGAATTAACAATGTTAGGCTCTGTAATTTGATGAGCCAATGGAAAGTTAAGGGCTATATAGACACTGATAGAGTTCTAAAAGAGAAAGAAAAAATACTTAATGGTGGCTCTGTTAGCTCTACGGGTAGTATTTCCGTATTCTCTTATAGTCTAATGGACTTGTGTAAAGAGATTTCTAAATTAAATAACGGAGTTCTACCAGAGGGGCAAACTCAGTCAATTAAATCTCATTTTGATAGTTGTAGTAGAGATTTAAGTATTGGAGAGAGTGCTAAAAAGTGGTTAGAAAAATACAACAATAATAATTAAAAAAGGTAAGATATGAATAATAAAAAGAAAAGAGGTTTTACATTAATAGAGTTAATGATAACGGTTGCTATCGTAGGGGTCTTGAGTGCGATAGCTATTCCAGCATATAAAGACTATACAATCAAATCAAAGGTTAGTGAGGGGATATTATTAGCCGAAGGATACAAAGGCGAGATGACCGAATATATAAGCCAGAACGGTTCTTTAGACGGCTGGGATATCGGTTTTATTAGAAACCCTAGTTCTAATATTTCTTCTATATTTACTGCTAATTATAAAGAAAGGGACGGAAGTTCTTATAAAGGTGTTCTTGTTAATATGAAAGACTTAAAGCTTGACTCGTCAGTAAGAACTACTATTAGCTACTATCCTAAAGTAGATGAAAAAACGGGCTCTATAAAATGGGAATGTGTAGTAGCTCAATCGTTTTTAAAATATGCTCCTAGCTCTTGTTCTGTTCTTTAATTTAGACGAAAAAAAACCCCGATTTCTCGGGGCTTTTCTTTGGTGTTTTGGTTATTCGGCATTGACAAGAAACCGTTTGCCGTCATCGGTTTTGAGCCATTCTTTACCCTCTGCCGTTGCCCATTGGGTCTTAGTTTCAGCATCGGCATTTTTGAGCTTTTGGAAGTATTTAGCCGAAATTCCAACAGGCTTTTTCTTCGGGTGCCAATCGTAAAATTTATCTTTCCCTTTGCTATCCACATAGGGGACTTTGAAAAGGATCTTTTCAGTAGTAGCTCCATTGCTACCAAGGACTTTAAGAACATCGCCAACGGTAAAGCCGTTCTTTTCAATGAGTGCCTTGACTTCAGCAATTACATTGTTAAGTTGTTGAGCTTGGCTGTCCTTGAGGTTTTCAGCCATCAGGGTATTGAGTTCGTTCTTTTCAGCAAAAGACAACTTGCTGAAGCCCTTTTTCATCAGTTCTTCAATGCGCGAGTCAATGCTCTTTTCAGCAGTGGTTTCCGTAGTCATTTGGCTTGTCCTGGTGGAGTAGATGAAGTTCTTACAACAGAACTAATTATACAGAAGAAAAGAAAGAAGAGGGAAAAAAGAAAGAGAAAAGAGGAAAAAAATACGCATTAAAAAAGCTCCATCAATAGATAGAGCTCATAGGGGGTTTCACTGCTAAACCGTCTTTTAATGTAGTGCTTTTACTTCATCGTAGTTAAGAATATGCTCTGTCAGTTCTTTAAGAATATCAAATGACAATTTATCACGATAATGCTTTTCTATCGTGTCGCTCTTATTGTCGTCATCGTGCCCTATCATATCCCTCATAATTTTTTCTAAATTCTCAACTTTATTTTTCATTCCGTATTGATACATACGATTAATAACTGTATGCCTAAAATAGTAAATTGTTTTTATGTTAATTCCAATTTCTCGCAAGATTTTTGAAAAATCTTCACTCGGGAATTTTGAGGCATTTTTATTTGATTGTCGTTTAATATCAAATAACGGTTTGCTCTTATCTCTATTTTTCCAGTAATCAATAAAACCTTGTTTTATCACAAGTGGGTGTAGATATATTTTTCTATCGCTCCACTCATTTTTTATTGATTGTTCTCGCTGTTCGTTGCTTGTAATGCGAATGCTGAATATGTTATTTTGTTCTTCTTTAATGTCATCAGCATAAAGCTGACAAATTTCACTTGGTCTTGCTCCACTCGTTAATAAAATAAGAGTGATATAAAAAAGGGTCTTGTTGTCAAGCAACTCTTGACAAGTAAAAATTTTGTCAATCTCTTCAATTGAAAAAGGAGTTCTTTTTGTTTTTTCAATCTTAAAGCTATGCCCCGAAAATGGGTTGTCTGTTGTGACTTCTCCAATCCGTTTTAGATGATTGTAGAAAGTAGATAAAGGAGTGAGTTTATTCTTGATAGTGTTATCGCTCATTTGCTCTTCACTTCGCAAATAAACAATATAATCCCAGACCAAAGGTCTATCAATTTGGCTTGACTGTGTAACCTCTTTCGTATCACAAAAACGGACGAATGCCATTACGAAACCCCGATATTTTTCTTTAGTTTGGGGGTTTTTAACTTGTAGCTGTTCTATGTATTCATCAAGACATTTACGAATGGACTTACCTTTCGTAGGTAAGTTATTCATAAGCTTTTGATAAATACTACTTCTGTCTGATTTTTCCCATTCTTCTAATTTTTGCTCTTCTTCTTTTTTCTTTCTTTGTTCTTCAAGTGCGAGCTTATCCATTTCTTGCTGTTTTTTAAAAGCAAGATGTTTTTGTCGCATTTCTTCTATTTCAATAAATCTAGCTTTATCTTCTTCATTTTCAATTTTTAGACTTTTAATGTTGTTATTTTCGTCATATTGAACTTCAAATTTTTTAATCATTTGATGAAGATTTGCTATTAATTGAATAGATAAGAGTTTAGCTGTTCTTAAATCTTTCGTCTTTAAACTGAACCGTTTAGCTCTTTGCTTTCCATTGATGATAACCGTTTGACGGAAGTAGTAAAACCCTCGTCTTACTTCAAGGTATGTTCCATATCGCATTTGTCGGTGTCCGTTTGACCCCCCGAAAAAACGGGGTAAAATGACACCTCGAAGTGACACCATCATAAAACGACACTTCAGCAAAAAGCCTTTAAAATCAAAGGCTTACCAGTGCGGGCGTAGTTCAATGGTAGAACGGCGGCTTCCCAAGCCTCAAGCGTGGGTTCGATTCCCATCACCCGCTCCAGCATCATCATCCAAGGAACGTCAGGCTCGTCCAGCGAGCGTTGTAAGTGGTTGATTTTGGGAAGGTATTCCAAAATCTAGCGTCCACTGGCATCCATGGAAATCCACCGCAAGCGCCGTCGAATGTTTAGATTCATGTGTAGATCGGAATACGGTAGCGGCGGATCCGGATTGTTGATGCGATAGCACAAGCGAGGACGCCAAGCTCGCACCAACTCACTGATGTGCATTGGTGTGTACGTTGGAATGGGAAGGCATCGGCTTGGCTCGGAAAAGCTACACACGTTGGCGGATGCTCTCGGGCTTTTCCTTTGTGTGCCTCCCCATGGCCGCACAAGGCCTGGCGCTTTCGTTGGGGCGGGGTCGCCCAGCTGATGACGGCGATGTTGAACGCTGACGTGGAAAAGTTTCAGTCCCGACCTGCGACTGCACGAAACTCTGCATGGGCCACGAAAGCTCCCGCCGTCAGAGCAATATCGGCCCCTGCAATACCAGCCCTGCGCGCTGCTTCCTGCCACACATCGACCGCTGCCGCCACTTCCTCCACCACCTGCCGGGCAGGGCCGTCGCCAAGTCCGTAGAACGCCGCCGTGCCGAGAACCATCTGCAGATTCGGCCGATTGTCGACGTCGTCGATGTTCAGGACATGCTCCGCTTTGTCGATGTTCGGGTTGACGTCAAACGCTGGCGCGAGGCACCACCCTGTCTTGCCAAGCACGAAGCCGTGGTTGCGCAGGTGATCGTCTCGGTTGCCGATCGCGACGTTGAATGCCACGCGACGGAAAAGTTGTGCCAGGTCTGCGTCTGCATGTTCCGCATCGCCCTGGGCCCGGATGAACTGCGCCAGTTCCAGGTAGCTCGTGCCTTCGCTCTGCGTCTTGCGCAGCAGCGTCATCGCCGAGGCGTAGAAGCGCCGGGCGCCATGTGTGCGATCGAACCTTTGCACGCAGAAGGTGTGAAAGTCGTTGCCCAGCCTGATCAGTCTTGCGGGGGGCACATCCACGCCAGCCTTCCGGGCCAGTTGATGAGCAACGTACTCCCAGGCTCCAACGTCCCGGTCGTCATCACGGGCGGGGAACTTGGCGATCCAGAGCGAGCCGTCGGCTTCGGTGAAGTTGGCCTTCGGCCTGGCCCCGCCCAACGAGGCACCCGGCGCGACAAGTACCGCCAGCCACCTGCGCAGGGCATCGAGGTCGTCGATGCGCCGGTTGCTGAGCTGATAGGCCACTGCTTCCAGTTCGCGCAAGGTCGTCACTGGCGGAGCCGCCATCTTCTCGTCACCAAGGAAGGTTTCCGTGCCCGGCCGACGAAAGCGCAATGCGCCCTGGCGGGTCTGGTCCTGCACACCAACCAGGAAGTCCCAGGCGTAGAGCGTGCGGGGCGGCCGCTTCTCGTCCTTGGCCAGCAATGCCTCACGGCGCTTCATTAGCGTTTGGCCCCAGCGGTCAGGCGATGAGTCCAGGAAGATCCCGAAGTTGCCCAGTTCCGGCTTCGGAAAGAAGGGGTGCTCGTCCAGGGAGAGGCCGGGGTCCAGCGCAAAGGCGCGAGGGTCTTTGAGCCAGTCCCGTTCGTAGTGAAAGCGGATCTGGCCACGGTCATGAGCCAGCGTGCCGACCAGACATGGAGGGCCGAGGTCATCGTCCAGCCAGACTTCCAGGGCGCTGTCCTGCTGCTTGCTCATTCAGACCCCTCGCGGTTCCGGGCCGACGAAGGGCTAGCGACCTTTCGGCGCCTGGCATCGGGTGATGGCTCCAACGCCAGATCCTGCAATTTGCGCCCGATCCGGTCGTCGGCAGCCAGCAGATTGAGATCGCCTTCAAGGCCCAGTACAGCCAGTACCCTGACATAGGTGCCCAGGGTCGCGCCCGGGGCGCCTGCCTCGACCTTGTACACGGTGGTCCTGGAAATCCCCGCACGTTGTGCCACTACCGCGCTGCTCAGCTTGCGCCTCTTGCGCGCAAGACGCAGCCGTTCACCCAGCTCGGAGAGCAGGCGCTGCTCTTGGGGAAAGACAACAGGTGGTTTGCGAGGCATGTTTGCTATTATGGACAAAAAAATCAAATTTTGTCCATAATAGGGAAATTTATAGCCTGTAGCAAGAGTTCGCCAACAGATGTCAAATGGTACGGAATCAAGCCTATCGCTGCTCTGTGGGCAGGGATAACCAAGCATGAATCAATAGGCTATGTGCAGGATTCGATTCCCGTCGCCCGCTCATTTTGAGCATCACATCTACCTTGTGATTCTGAGAGGTTTCCTAAGTTTTTGACCTTATGGGAAATTTCTCGTGTGGGCTGCGCTGGCAATCAGTGATATCTGCCCACAGCCTCCCCATAATTAGGCACGCCTTTTGGCCTCTAAATGCGGTCTTCGGCGTATCACATGGATTGTTGTCATCGCAGTCTCGCTTTGGCTCGATATGACCTCCGTCCCGTAAACACCACCCCAGTCAATGGGCGAGCGAGGACGGCGGCAGGGATGAGTGATGGCGTCGCCCCCGGTTTTTTGGGAGAACGTCAGTGGGAGCCGTTTGGATATCCTATTCCTCTGACATGATCCGGCGGAATTCCTCGGCAGTTATCGGAGGACTTCCGTCGGAGTCAACGTCGGTGATCATCTCGTCAATGTCCTCTTCAGACAGGTCATCACCGTTTGCCCGCTCCAACCACGCACCACTATTGCGAGCCACGTCCTTGCCAAGTTGCAGATATTTTCCAACCAAATCGTCCTTCGAGCCCTGTGCATGACTTTGAGCGTAAGTGCTCATCGACAAGAGAAACAAGAAGAAGCAACAGACGGACTTGTGAATTGAGCGGCGACCAGGGAAACCTGATGGGTTCATAAGATGCTCCATTTGCGGTTGGAACAAAAGGTGGTTCATGCAATCACGGTGTGCAGAGGTTCTGCACGATTGCGTGTAAATCCTGCCCTGAGCCCGTTTCGCTGCCGCCTGCCAGATAGCATCCGTCCTGGCTGAGTGCGATGGCTCCGCTGTTCTTGCCCCCTGGCAGCGTGCCCAAGTCCACCGAACCGCCACCAAGAGTCCATTTGAAGGCATGGCGGGTACCATCGTTCATTTCGCTGGAACCGATGACGTTGCCATTGTTGCCGATATCCGTCACCGAGGGATGCAGGCCGCCGATCGGCGCGGGAATATCCGTGCGGATATTTGTCGTGCTATCCCAATAAAAAGGAATTGAATCCCCATTGGTGTTGGCGTACTTGCCTATGACCTGACCATGGGAGTTCAACTTCATGGCAACGCTGCGCTGGGCGCCGGTGGTCAGCACCATGGGCGCAGAGGTCGGATTGTTCCACAGCACTGCGTGGCCGCCTTGTGCGCCAAAATCGCACTGGCCCAGGATGCGCGCGTTTACTAACTGGCCGGCACGGCAATACAGCGCATCGGCGGGCAAGGGCAGCGCGGCGGACGCATAGGCGCCCAACAACCCCGGTGACCAGAGCACAGGCTGGGGTCGGCCATTGCTGCCTGGGCAGTTGCCGACGATGCTGGGCATCGTGGGATTTTCGGAATAATCATCAATGTCGGCTGGCATGCAGTTCGTGGCAACCAGCCCCAACAACCCTGCAGGCAACGAACGGGCGGTCGTCTCGTTATTGCGCCACATCACGGGCAGCGCGGTGTTGTCTGCGCTGACACTGACCCCCGCAATGGCGCCGCTCTGGCTCAAGGCGGTGACTTTGGTGCGAACACCGCCAACCAACGCCTGCAAAGCCTGTACAGGCGTGGGGGCCGTGGCATTCCAGACGACACCCGTGTACAGCGAATTGCTGTTAAAGCAACGGCCGACGATGCGGCCCACATTGGTGATGGCGCCTGCCGCGCAATTGCGACCTGCGACCAGATGCGCCAGATCCACGGCATTGCCAGCCGCCTGCGCGACAAAGCCCGATGCCGACCCGTTCGATTCGGAGCAGATGCCCACTACATATCCGGAATCGTTGACATTCAGGCCTACGCACTGCGGGCCCGAGGACGCGCCTATATCCTGCATGGGCCCCGCCTGAGCCACGGGAATGGCAAGCAGCAGGCTGCCGGAGATAACCAAAGAAAAACAAGAAACCGAAGCAGTCATGCGTATTCTCCAAGAGGAAACGAACGAGCTGACGATAAAAGACGATTTTCTTGCGGGCAGTGAACAGTCTTGTGAAATCTAGAGACCGCATTCAAGCACGAGATAATATTCGTGCGCCAATGTGTGATTGGTATTGAAAACACCAGCCCAATAGCTCAGGGCTTCTTTGGTGGCCCGGAAGCGCGATTGGAGGCTGAGAGATAGTGGCGGAATTGGCCGGCGGCGATCTGGAATCGGCCTCGGCTCGCGAGGCCTATTCACGCCATCAGGGCATCGAGCGTCCTTCGCAGCGAATAATCGATGGTTTCCCTGGCGAACACTCAGCCTTGCGTCCCATCCACATAGTGCCCATGCTCCAGCGACGCGCAGCTGAACCGCAGTATGAACCTCGGCCTCTTCTGCTCGTCCCGCCTGGGCACGAAGTGTCCCGCGCCCGTTGCCCAGTCATAGGCGCTCAGGTTCAGCGGCATTCTCGTCAGCACGCCCGACACGGACTGGCTTCTGATCCATTCCTCGGCGAGCGCCTTATCGTCAAAGACCGCGGAGCAGAATTGGGCTGATTCGCCGGTGAAAACCCAGATCCATTTCTGTTGGTGATGTTCGTTGATTGGTTGATCTGTTTGCGCTGCCCAGGATGCCTGCGCAGCAGGCGCGGCCCGATTCCCCTATCCGCGCGTCCCGTTCAGTCGCGGCACGCGACATGAAATGACTTCTGCCTGCCAGGGCGGTCCCAGTATCGCTGGTACATGTCAAAGCGATCCATGGCCTACTTCAGGCCATGATTCGGACCGTCGTTGGGTTTCTTTTTCGCCTTGTTCAGATTGACCAGCGTGATGTTGATGCGCCGCTCCGCAATCCAGCCCAGGTCCTGCATGCCGCTGTCGACGACGCTGACGGCATTCCAGAAGTCTCCCGGGAATTGGAATATCTCGTTCATGTGCCGGACAAAGCCGTGCTGCGTCAGGCATTTGGCCAGGTCGATTTCCACGTTCAGTTCGCTCATTTTTCAGATGCCTGAATCAGCTTGCATCGCTTGAATACCCGGACGAATTCAAGCCTGGGCGGCATGCCGGGCGGACGGCTGCATCCGCGCCGGGTAGGGCCGCCGCGCCGATCCCGATGACGCGGTGGACAAGGCTGGCCGTGAAGGCGCGATCAAGGCAAGGCCGTTTCCTGCAGATAGTGCCACAGCAAGCCCTGGCTCGCCCGCTGCATGATCACGATGGAGCGGCGCGAGGTTTCCACCCCATTCAGCCGATGGGTTTCCCGGTAGCGCATCGCGATGCCGGTTTCATCCTGCCAGACCGGCTGCACCTCGGCCACGGCGATCTCCAGTCCCGGACGCTTGCCGGCAGCGAGCCTGAACATCTGCGTCACCTGGCCCAGCGCGACGACATCGCCCGCCGTGGTGACCATGCTGAACCCGGGCGTGAACATGGGCAGCAGCGCGTCCAGCGCGGCCTGCGAGTCCGTCGGGTGGGTGAAGATGGCATGGATCAGGTCGTGGACCCGGTGGATGTTGCGCGTGGCCAGTTCAATGGCTGTGTCCTGCACGATGGCGTTTTCCTGTATTGAAGAATCCCAGTTGCAGCGCGGGCAACAGTCCCATCAACGACGCGATCACGAACGTCAGGTGATAGGCCCGGCTGGCATCCAGGTGGGTGGCGAGGGAATTGAAGATCATCAGGAAGAACGCCGCGCCGACGCTGAACGCCATTTGCCGGTTGATGTTCCAGATGACGCTGGCCTGATGCGTCTGCCGGCCGTCGAAGTCCAGCAGCGCAGTGGTCTGCGCGGTGTTTGCGCCCATGCCGCCGCCCAGTCCCATCAGGCCGTAGGCGGCGACCAGCAGCCAGGTGTCGGTCGCGGCCGTCACGCCGGCCAGCGCGGCCACGCCCAGGCTGTGCAGCGCCATGCTGGCCAGGAACAACGGCCGCATGCCGGCCCGGTTGTACAACCGGCCGCCGGCCATCATGGCCACGAAGGCGCCGCAGGCGTAGACGATCATGAGCGTGCCGGTGGCCCGCGCGCTCATGCCCAGCACGTCCTGCAGATAGAAAATGTTGAGCAGGTTCACGCCGGTGAAGACGCCGGGAATGGCGTGATAGATAGCGACCGACAGGCGCAGGCGCGGGCTGCCGAGCAGTTTCAGTTCCACGATGGCATGGGTCGATCCGCGATAGTGGACGACATACGCCAAGGCGGATGCCGCGCCCGTCGCCAGACAAATCCAGGCCGGCGTCATGTCCTGGCCGGCGCCATAGAGCGACATGCCGGTCAGCAGGCTGGCCAGCGCGATGCTGATCAGCGCCAGCCCCTTGAGGTCCGGACGCGGCGGACGCTCGGACGGGGTGTCGCGCACCCAGCCCCAGGCCAGCGCCGCGGCGGCCAGCGCCAGCGGAATGTTCGAATGGAAGATCAAGCGCCAGGACCCATGATCCACGATCAGCCCGCCCAGCCACGGCGAGAGCGCGGGCGCGATCAGCGCCACCGCCATGACCAGCGTGGAGATCCGCGCGCGCTCAGGTCCCTGGAACAGATTGAAGGCGGCGGCCTGTCCCACCGGAATCATCAGGCCGCCGGCCATGCCCTGGACGAAGCGCCAGCCGATCAGCTGGCCGAACGTGCCGGCCAGGCCGCAGGCCCAGACCGCCAGCGCGAACGCCAGCATGGATCCGGCCATGAGCCTGCGCGCGCCCCAGCGGCCGGCCAGCCAGGTGCTGACCGGAATGGCCAGCGTCAAGCCCAGCATGTAGGCATTGGCGACCCAGGCGCCGGCCGACACGCCGACGTGGAACTCGGCCGCGATCGTGGGCAGGGCGATCGCGGGCATGAATATATTGATGCAGTCGACAAAGAACCCCATCAGGAACACGGCGGCCAGTCGGTATCGGTACGTCATCTTGCTCACTCCAGGGCCGCAAGCGTAGCGAGCGTGGACGGGCGCCGTCGATATGGATATGCTTGATTCTTTGTTTGATGGGATTGAACAATGACCCGGCCAGCCATGCATACGCTGCTCAATCAGGCGCAGACTTTCCTCGCCGTGGTCGACTTCGGTTCCTATACCAAGGCGGCGGATTTCCTGGGGATCAGCAAGGCCATGGCCAGCCTGCACGTCAAGGCGCTGGAAGAGGCGCTGGCGGTGACGCTGCTGGTCCGCAGCACGCGCGCGCTCTCGCTGACCGAGGCGGGCAAGGCGTTCCACGACGAATTCAAGGACGTCGTGCGCGACATGGAAGGCGCGTTTGAAAACATCATGCATCAGGGCCGGCGGATTTCCGGCAAGCTGCGCATCAGCACCACCAGCGAATATGGCGAGCGGTTCGTCCTGCCGTTGATCCCGGACTTCGTGGCGCAGCATCCGGGCATCTCGGTCTGCTACGACGTCAACGCTTCCCTGAGCGACCTGCTGGCGGAAAAGCTGGATCTGGTGGTGCGCCTGGGCAACCTGGCGGACTCCAGCTTCAGGAGCCGCAAGCTGGCGCAGTACGACATCGTGCTGGTGGCGTCCCAGGCCTTCCTGCGCCAGCATCCCGTCCGGAGGCCGGCGGATCTGGCCGCCGCGCCCTGGATCGCCAACAGCAATCTGTCCCATCCCACGGCCTGGACGCTGCGCAGCGCCAACGGACAGCGCGTGGACATCGCCGGACGGGCTGCCCACCAGTCCAACTCATCGACCGCCATCCGGGCCATGGCGCGGTCCGGGCTGGGCGTGGCGCTGCTACCCGCCTGGTTCGTCGAGGACGACCTGGCGAGCGGCGCGCTGCGGCGGATCCTGCCCGGCCATGCCTTGCCGCAACAACCGATCAACGTGGTATTTCCGAACAGCGGTCATCTGCCGCGCAAGACGCGGGCGTTCATCGATTTTCTGTGCGAGCGCCTGGGCGAGGCTTGAGTGCGCGGAGCGCGCGGCGCCGGCCATGGCCGCGCGGTCAAGGCCCCTTACGGCGAGCAGCCCGTCCCGGCCCGCGCCGCCGGCAGCGGCGTATCCCCCGACGTATTCCCCGCGTACTTGCGGATCCTGTCCGCCAGTTCCGCCGTGGGCCGTTCATAGCCATAGCAATATGGCGGCGTGGGCGCGGCTTCCGGTCGATAGTCCTGCAATACCGGCTTGGCGTCGCCCAGGTACAGATTGTCCTTCAGCCGCAGGAAGGCCTTGTAGTCGCGCGTGTAGCCATTCTGGGCTTTCAGGTTCTGATAGGCGCCCTCGTCCGACGCGCCGTTGTCCAGCGCGCTGCGCCTGGCGGCCTCGGGGATGTAGCGGCAGTAGTTCACCTTGACGCCTTCCACCGTCGGGAAGAACTCCGGCTCCACGCATTGGCGCTTGGCGTCGTTGTTGAAGATGTTGCCCTCGACCAAGGCCTTGGCTTCCAGGCTGAAGCTCATGCCGTAGAAGTCCCAGTTCTCCAGCAGGTTGTTGAATAGATGAAAGGTGCCGAACTGCCCCCGGGGATTGCGCTGCACCGTGTTGAAGAAGTAGTTGTGGTGCAGCGTCACGCGCGCGATCGCGTCGCGGTCGTAGTTCTCGAACAGGTTCTTGGACGTGATGTTGTTGAGCAGCATGACCTTGTTCGAGTTGTGGAACTTGGTCCACGATATCGTCACGTCCGTCGAACCGTTCTTCACGTTGAGCAGCCGGTCCGACATGCGCGACAGGTCCAGGTGATCGACCCAGACGTCGCGGCTGCCGTTGGCCACGTTCACGGCCTGCGTGAGCCGGTTCAGGCGGCCGTCGATGGTCAGATGGGTCAGGATGACGTTCTGGCTGCCATACACGCCCAGGCCGTCGTCGATCAACGCCACGCGCCGGCCGCGTCCGTCGATGGTGGTGTTGGACGGCACGCGCAGCTGCTTGTCCAGCACGATCGTCATGTCGGACGCGAAGCGGATCCAGGTCGGACCTTTCTTGGCCTGCGCCAGCGCGGCGCGCAGCGTTCCCGGGCCTGAATCCTGGTCGGAGGTGACTTCGATGAAGCGTCCGCCCAGCCCGCCCGTGGCCTTGGCGCCGTAGCCTTCGCGCTGTTGCAGCAGCGCGGAGACAAAGGCACAGCGCTCATCGGGGCTGGCGCAGGACTCGCTCGCCAGCGCCGCGCCGCCATGCAGCAGGGCCAGGGCGGGCAGCCAGCGCAGCGCGCGGGCCAGCCCGCCATTGCGCAACCCGCGCGGTTGCCGGGGCGTCGCCGCCGCGGTGGAATGCATGCGTGATTTCATGGTGACTCACTCCTTAACGCGGCGCGGATCGATCCGCGGCCTGCACATGACGCCAGATGCCGCCGCTCAGGCGCAGGTTCTCCGGCGGACCGGCCACATGCGCGCGCAGATGTTCGAAATAGGCCTGCCGCCAGCGCAGGGCATAGGCGTCGGCGTCCTCGCCGGGCGTCGCGGCGGGCAGCAGCGCCAGCGTGTAGGCCACCCTGCCGTTCTCCCAGCGAGGCGCATAGAACACTGACGGCACGCCCTGGCGATGCGCCAGATGGGCCGCGAAACCGGAATACGTCACTTCCTGTCCCGCGAAGGACGCGCGCGGCGCGGCGGGATTGGCCGCGCCGTCCACGGCCAGGCACAGCACATGGCCCGATGCCAGCGCGCGCATGCAGGCCTTGGCGACCTGCGCCTCGGTCTGGTCGGCGGTGGAGATCAGGGCGGCGGCGTAGCTGCTCCGGGCGATGCGAGGCGCCGTCGCCAGCCAGCGCGACGGAATGCCCAGCAATTCCAGCGCCATCAGGCCGGCGTACATGGGACCGACGTGGGCGGTGGCGACCACCACGCCCCGGCCCGCCGCCAGCAGCGGCGCGAAGAACCGTTCGCCGGTGTCCAGTTCGCCCAGCAGCTGCATGGCCTCTTCGACGCTGTCCTCGCGGCATTCGAGCCAGTCGAACAGTAGATGATCCACCAGATGGCCCCAGCGCGCGCGGCGCTCCCAGTGCTTGCGGTCGGCCTGTGCGTCGCCGCGCAGCGACCAGGCCCAGTCCAGGCGCGCCTGTGGAATCGGCGCGCTATCGAGCCGCTCGTCCAATTGGTCCAGGGCTTCCCGGAAGGTCGGCGGCAGGCGCAGGCCGCGTTGCGCGACATACCGCTCGAACAGCGCCTCGGCCTCGCGCGGGCGGCCGGCCTGCGATAGCGCGCCGATGGCCGAGCGCTGCCATAGCGGCTTGTCCGGAGACTTCGTGACCAGATGCAGGAGCTGATCGGCGGCCTCGTCGTATCGTTGCGTGTAGCGCAGCGCGCGCGCATACAGGGCGCGGGTCTGTTCCAGTTCCGGCGCCAGGGCGATGGCCTGTTCCAGCGGTGGCACGGCGTCCTTGTAGCGTCCGGCGCGCAGCAGCGTTTCGCCATGCAGCGTCAACAGCCGCACGTCCGACGGAGCGGCCGCAAGCCCCGCCTGGAAATGCGCCAGCGCATGGATCTTGCGGTCGTCTTCGGTGGCGCGGCGCAGGTGCGCCAGGCCCAGCGAGGCGCGCAGGGGCGGGCTGTCGTGGCCCGCTTCCAGCGCGGCGTCGCCCAATCGGATGGCCGCCGCTATCCTGTCGTCGTCGAGCAGGGCGCGCACGGCCACCGTGGCCACGCGCGCGTTCGGCAGGTTCGTCGCGTCCAATGCCGCCGCGATGCCGGCCGCCTCGGCCGCGTCGCCGTGGCGCGCGTAGGCCAGCATCCACCAGT
Source organism: Achromobacter sp. 413638 (assembly GCF_043119405.1). Taxonomy (NCBI): domain Bacteria; kingdom Pseudomonadati; phylum Pseudomonadota; class Betaproteobacteria; order Burkholderiales; family Alcaligenaceae; genus Achromobacter; species Achromobacter sp. 413638. The sequence goes on along the minus strand of NZ_JBICCO010000001.1, from coordinate 52,427 downwards.
GCGCGTCGGCGGGCGCGGCCAGCGCCAGGGCGTGCGTCTGGCGCGCGACCCCGGCGGCGTCCTCGATCCGACCGGCCTGAACGCGCAGCTGTATGCGCGCGGCGTGCAGGCAGGCGTCTTCGGGCGCGATGCCGGCGGCGGCGTCGGCCTGGGCGATGGCGCGGTCCCATTGCTCGGTGCGGCCTAGCAGGCTGGCGAGCAGGCGGCGCTCGTCCACGCGCGCGGGGTAGGCGGCGACCATTGTCTCCAGCGCGGCGATCGCCGGCGCGTAGCGGGCCTGGCGCATCCAGGGCGACACCAGCAGGCGGCGCGCGTCGCGCCAGCCGTCCGCCGCCTGCGCAAGCGCCGGCCCCAGCGCCGCCATGGCCTGCGCGGGATCGGTCGCCTCCAGGATGCGCTGGATCACATCACGCAGCCGCGTGGCGGCGTCCGGTTCCGTGGCGTCGCGCGCGCCGCGCCGTTCGATCGTCGCGTCAACCATGGCGCAATCCCCTCAGCAAGGCCATCGCCGCGCGCAGCACGAACATCAGCACGAAGCCCAGCGCCAGCGCCTGCAGCAGCAGGATGGCGGTGCGCGGACTGCTGGGCCGGTCGGTGGACACCGGCTGCGCGATGATGGACAGGTAGCGTTGCAGACGCAGGGCATCGGTCACGGCCTGCTGGTACGACTGCTGCGCCAGGGTCAGGTTCGAGTCCGCGAAAGCCTGGGTATTGCGCAGCGCCTCATAGGATTTCAGTTGCCTGGCCTCGGTGTTGCCGTCGCCGCTCAGGCGCTGGCGCACGGTCGCCAGCCGCTTTTTCAGCGCCGCGACCTGCGTTTCGGCGGGCTTGAGCATGAAGTGGTCCTTGTTGCCCAGCGCGCGGATCTTGTCCAGGTTGACCTGCGCGCCGCTCAGTTCCGTTTCCAGCTGACTGGACAGGTTCAGCAGCATGGCCACCGTGGCCGTGGGATCGATATTGCCGTGGGTGGTGCGCCAGGCCGTCAGCGCCTCGCGGGCCGCCAGCGCCTTCTGTTCGGCCAGCCTGACCGATTCCTCGCTCACCTTCAGCTTGTCGGCCACGCCCTTTTCGTTCATGGAGCTGACGAATTCCTCCGCCAGGCCGATCAAGGCGCGCGACAGGGTTTCGGCGTCCTGCGGCGAGTAGGCGCGCACGCGCAGCACGTCGATCTGCTCCAGCGCATTGAAGGAAACCTGGACCGAGGCGCGGTAGGCGCGGTAGAGGTCGTCTTCGCTCGAATCCTCGGACAGGTGGTTGACCGGGTCCATGCCGGCGTTGAGCAGGATCTGGCGCAGGCCGATCTTCCTGTCCAGCTGCCGCATGCAGTCGCGCGACTTGAGGAAGTCGCTGACCGCCCAGCCGTCGACGAAGCCGCCCAGCATGCCGCCCGAGTTGCCCGTGGTGAGCAGGCTGGCCGCCATGGCCCCGCCGCCCTGCTGGCCGGAACCCGATTGCACGAAGAAGCGCGATTCCGCTTCATAGCGCGGCGTCGCGATGCTGAGCGCGTAGATCAGCGCGCAGGCGACCGGCGCCACCACGATGAGGGCGTTGAGCCAGCGGCGTCGGCGGCGCTCGCCCACCATGGCCTGTCGCTCGCGGCGGCGGCGTTCGATCTCGGAGCCGCCGTCAGAGGCCGAGCTGGCCCTCGTCGAATCCGCCGAGAACGTCGTCGCCTGCGCTGCCGGATTCGCTTCTTGAGCGTCGCGGGGGGAATTTGCGGATGCACTGGTCGAGGTCGTCTTCGATGCGGAGTGCGCTTCGTTCATAAATCAGGCCCTTGAGGCAATAGTCCGCCAACTGGTTCTGGCGATAACTGGAAAGAATGAGCGTCCTGCCGATCAGCCGTTGCTCGAACAGCGCCAGCCAGAGACGGGTGAAACGGCAGGGTTCGAAGGGAATGGCGCCTTCGATCACGTAGACGTCGAACGCCGGCGCCAGCGCCAGCGCGAACGAAAACTCCTGCCGCGCATGCAGCGGCCAATGTTCCATGGGCCGCGCCAGGGTCGCGGGATCGCTGACCAGATCCGCCACCAGTTCGCGGGTGGCGTCGGCGTCGATCTCGTACATCTGGCAGGTCAGCTCGATCATGTTCAGGCCGGTCGCCTTGCCGCGAATGAAACCCTGCCGGCCGATGGCCCAGGACACGCTGCCTTCATGCTTGACGAAGCCCTGGCGCGGCGGACGCAGACCGCAGAGCACGTCCACGATCTGACGGTGCAGCTCGGGCGCGGGCGAGAGCAGGGCGTAGCGCCCGACCGGAATGTCGAGATCGGCCCCGGCGAGCAGCGGCTGCCGGCTGCCGAAGGCATAGGGTTCGTCCGTCACGCCATTGAGATGGATCATCCTGCCTCCTCACATCGGCTGGACATTGGGGCGGGCCAGGCGTTCGGCCGCCAGGGCGAGCACCATCAGGAACACCAGCGAGGTCAGGAAATAGCCCAGGCTCGCGTCCTGCGAGGCGTACGCGTCGAAGTAGGCGGATCGCAATAGCTGCATGCCATGCGCGAAGGGCAGCCACAGCATCCAGGGCCGCAGGTGCTCGGGCAGTTGCTCCGAGACGAAGAACACGCCCGAGAAGATCTGCAGGAAGCGTTCGATCACCGGCGCCAGCCGCAGGAAGAAGTGCCAGAAGGTCGCGATCGCGCCGAACAGCAGGCCCATGGCGGCGGCGCAGCAGGCCATCAGCACCACGTACAGCATGAATCCCGGCCAGCTCCTGGGCAGCGTGATGAGTTCCAGCGCATGGCCGGCGCCGATCAGGACCACGAACACCACCAGGTACACCGACACGTACAGCAGCGCCTGCACCAGCGCGCACATCAGGGGCGTCACGCCCTGGAAATTCAGCAGGCCGCGCGCGGACACATACGCGGTGCTGCTGCGGAACACGATCTGCCGGAACATGATCCAGGTCGTCGCGCCCAGCAGCGAGAAGGTCTGCACGTCCATCCCCAGGATGTAGTGCGTGCCCATCAGGATGTACAGCGACGAGATCAGCGTCAGCAGCACCACCGGGCCGACCAGCGCCCACAGCAGGGCGATGCGGCTTTCGCCATGCATCACGTGCAGCTGATAGACGAACAGCGCCAGCAGCGTGCGGCCGCTGGGCCAGCCCTCGCCGGCCGCGCGTGGCTGATGCCGTGCATGCAGGCCGTTCAACCTGGCCCGCAGGATCGCCAGGTCGCCGGCCTCGCCCGGGGGCAGCTCCATTTCCAGCGCGATGTCGTGGCGCGAGGCGTGGCGTCGCGCGTCGCGCGCCGCGTCCTGCCTGCGCCGTTCCTCGCGCCGCGCGTGCGCCTGCGCCAGGCGCTGGTCCTCGGTTTCCAGCCGGGCCGGCATGTAGCCCGGGACGAATACCGCGACGCCCGCGCGGATGTCCTGTTCGAGCAGCCGCACGATGAGGCGCAGCCGCCGCCGGGAAAAATCGGCCAGCGTCTCGTCGACGCCGGCGCGCGCGATCTCGGCGTCCAGCTCCGCCTGCACCGCCTCGTACACTGTCCGTCGCGCCGCCACCGAGTCATGCGGCTCGCCCTGCAGGCGCGCGAGCAGCGGCTTGAGCAGCACGGCCGGCTTGGCCTGGGCCTCGAACAGCGCGGCCGGGTCCAGCCGCCAGGCCGAGACGCCGGCTCCCACCGCGTAGCTGCTGTCCTTTCTGCGCGCGCGCCATCCCTTGATCCGATCCTCGTTGCTCATCGGAACGCTATGGGTTGACGCCGGAGGCGCCGGACTTGTCGGCGTCGATCTGCCGGGTGGCGCTGAAGCCCGCGCTCATGGTCACGCGGAAGGCCGACAGCACCTTCTGCACCTGGGTGAAGGGCGCGTCGGAGATGTAGATGGCCTGGCCTTCGCGCACGCTGAAGTCGCGCGCCAGCGCCACCTGCTCCGGGCGGGTGAGGTCGAACTGGTACACCACCGGCAGCAGGTCCGGCTTGCCCTCGACGCCGGCCTGGGCCGGCGTGAACAGGAAGACGGAGCGCGGGTCGGCGGTCTGGTCGTCCAGGCCCTTGGCATCGGCCAGCGCGTCCAGCACGCTGTAGTTGCGCTTGCTGATGGCCACGCGCCCCTGGTTGCCGGCCGCGCCCAGCACGGTCAGGAACTCGCGCGATTCATAGGCGGTGATGACGTCGCCGGAGCGCAGCAGGATGTCGTTGTTCTGGTTGCGGTAAATGTCCGACAGCCGCACCGAGGCCACCTGGTTGTCGCGGCGCAGGCTGATGACGAGCTGTTCGGGGTTGGTCTGCACCGGTGCCGCCTGCGCCAACGCGCTGCTCAGGCGCTGGGCGGTCTGCGTGATCGGATACATGCCGGGCTTGGTCAGGTTGCCCTGCACCGTCACCATCTGGCCGCGCGCGTCGGCGGCGCGGGTCACGCTGACATCGGCGCCCGCGACCAGCCGGCTCAGGCGCGCCACGATGGCGTCGTGCAGCTGCGCCAGCGTCATGCCGCCGGCCTGGAATTTTCCCAGGATGGGGAAGGAGACATTGCCGTTGCGATCCAGCTCCTGGACGCCCAGGTCGCTGACGCCGGAGGGATCGGCGGCGAACACGCCCAGCCCGCCGCGCTCCCATACCTTCACGTTGATGCCGTCTCCGGGAACCAGGCGGTCGAAGCCGGCCTGCGTGAGGTCGCGGTAGCGCACCGGGAAATCGGCGACGTCGGCCACCCGGCTGGCGCGCGCCAGTTCGCGCGAGACAGGCATCACGATCACATCTTTCTCGTGGGCGCCCGTCATTTCGCTCAGCATCGGGCCGGAGCGCGGCAGCTGGCAGCCGCTGAGCGTCAGCACGGTGATCAGCAGCAGGGCCGGCGCCACGATGCGGCGCGGGCCCGCGGCCGGGACTGTCATTTGCATAGATTCCTTTCGTGTTCCAGGATGTGGGGAGGATGGCCCGCGGCCGCTCAGGCCTGCATCAGGCGCATCGGCGCCATGTCCATGCATTCATCGTTCTCCGATTCGGGCATGACGGGCACGCACAGGCTCAGGAACTTGGCCAGCATCGCGTCCAGCGAGAACAGGTGCTGCGCCCGCGTGCGGCTCTGCGCCTTCAGGGCCGGGTCGTCGCGCACGCGGTCCACGATCGAGGCCACCTTGTCGCAGGCCTCGTGCAGGTCCGGATGCTCGACATCGCCCAGCAGGTGGCCGGTTTGGTCCTCGACGAAGCACTCGCCCGCGCCGCCGGCGGGCGTGGAGACCACCGGCACGCCCAGCAGCTGGGCCTCGATCAGCACATTGGGCAGGCCTTCGTAGCGCGACAGCAGCACCTTGGCGTCCATCTGTGAATACCAGTAGCCCACATGGTTGGACAGGCCGACGAGCAGCAATCGCTCCGTCACCTGCAGCTCTTCCGCCAGCGCCACGATGTTCTCGTGCAGCCGGCCGTCGCCGACGATGACGAAGCGCGCCCGCGGGCGCTGCTTCAGGTAGAGCGCCGCGAGCTTGATCCACAGCTGCGGCCGTTTGTCCGGTTCCAGACGGAACACGCCGCCGATGGTTTCCGTGGCATCGGCCGTGTTTTCCTGGAACGCCCGCCATTTGTCCTGGTCCGTGGCGGCGGCGTCGGTGGCAAGATCCGGCACGCCGTTGTACAGCACATGGAAGCGCACGATGGGGATGCCGAGCCATTCCGAGTAGGCCTCGGCCGCCTTGCGGCTGTTGCTGACGAAGTGCACGCCGGGCACCTGGGCCAGGGCCTGGTACAGCTCGGGATACTCTTCGCGGAAGCGGTCCTTGCGGATGTTCGGCGGCAGCCCTCGGAACACCAGGTGGATGGTGGGCGCGCCCGCCAGCAGCGCCGCCAGCGCGCCGAACAGGCAGGTGCCGTCCTGCCACAGGCTGACCACGTCGAACGGGTTCGTCCGCAGCACCGGCGCCAGCCGCGTCACGCCGTAGTGCACCGGCGGCGGCAGCTGTTCCAGCAGCCGGCCCAGGCGGCCCTCCGGCACGGATTGATGGGACACCGAGACCGGCGGCAGCTTGTTGATCTCCGTGACCGGGATCTGCGCCTTGACCAGCACGGGCAGGAAGAAGTCCAGGCCTTGCTTCTTGGCCGAGCCCGACGGCTCGGTGTGCTGCTTGACGAGCACTTCGACTTTTTCCGGCTTCGGCAGCAGATCTAGGGGCGCTTGCCCCGGCTGTTCCGCCAGGCGGGTCAGTTCGCCAGCCAGTCGCGTCAGCTGGCGCTCGGCGCCGCCGGGGCCAAGGCTGCCGGTCACCAGCGCGACCGAGACCGGTTTTTCCGGCCCCTGTTCGGGCAGGTGCCGGTCGCGGAAGTGCAGGATCGCGTGCTTCATCGACACGATCCGGATGTCCTTGCCGACCAGCGCCGATTCGGGCTCCAGGCGCTGATAGAAGGCGTAGTCGCTTGCCAGCGCGTCGGCCAGCTCGGCCGCCTTGCTGCCGGGCGCCAGGTGCCGCGCGACGGGCGCGATGACGTCGAACGCATCCGCCAGCAGCCCCCGCTTGCGCAGGCGCTTGGCGAATTCCACGCGCATGTTGCGGTCGGTGTGCTGCGAGATCAGCCGGCGGAACAGCGCGTCGGATTGCTCATGCGCGCGGATGTCGCTCAGCAGCTTGGCGCGGGCGAACAGCCGGGCGGGATTGTCGCTGGACTCGGGCAGATGGCGCTCGACCAGGGCCAGCGCGTCCTCGACATGCCGTTCCTTGACCAGGCGCGTCGCGCAGTAGCGCACGATCTCCAGGTCATCGGGACATTCCCGCAGCAGCGTGGTCCACTGTCCGGACAGGCCTTCGTTCAGGCCCGCGGCTTCCTGCAGCCGCAGCAGCAGGAAGCGGACCTTGGAATCGGCCATGTGATCACGCGCCAGCGCCTGCGCGCGCGCCAGGTTTTCCTGCGCGACCTGGACCCTGCCCGATGCCGCGACGATTTCCTCCAGCCGCGCCTGGACCTCGGGAAGGTCGGACTCGGCGTGCTTGCGATCGGTGGTCAGGGGCGGATTCATGCTGCCTTCCTTCGATTGGCCTTTTCGATCCACACCTGGCAGCGCTGGATGTAGTGGTCGTACTGAGCCGGATTGTCGGAACGTTCCTGGAGCGCGCGCCAGTAGGGCAGCGCTTGTTCGAAGCGGTGCAGGCGCATGGCGCCGACAGCGGCCAGGCGCAGGCCGATGGGATCATCAGGCACCAGTTGCAGAATGCGTTCGCCCAGCGCCAGGCGTTCGGTGGTGCTGGACGATTCCAGACCACGCGCCTCGGCGTACAGCACGGCCAGGATGCGCCGCTTTTCGTGATCGACTTCCGTCATCTGCGGCCAGGATTGCGCAACGCGATCCAGCAGCTTCCAGGCGGCCTTGGGATCGCCCGCCGACAGGATTTCCCGGGCGCCGCGGATCGCGCGCGGTCCCAGCCGGCCGAGCTGGCGCTCGGCCTCGTCGCGGGCGCTCTGGTCGGCGCTGGCATGGGCCAGCACCATCTGGTAGGCGTCGATGGCCTCGCCGAACCAGCCGCCGTTGAACGCCACCCGCGCGAAATGCAGCTGCGTGCTGAACGGCGCGGACTCGTTGGCGGCCGCCTGTTCCAGATGACGCATGGCGGTCTGCTTGTCGCCCAGCGCGTCGGCCGCGCGGCCGCGCATGGCGTGCAGCTCGGGGAATTCGACCTCGGTGTCGAGCGCGATGTCGGTCAGGTCGATCACCTCCTTGTGGTTGCCCGCCACCAGCGCGGCCCGCGCGCCCAGGCGCATCGCGCGCTCGAAGGCGCGCTGCGCGCGCACGCTGGACAATGCGTCCGGATTGAGCAGGCGGTGCGCGCAGATGCGCTCGGCGGCGTCGCGCAGGCGGCCTTCATCCAGGGCCCGCGCGCCTTCCTCGGCCCAGGTCGAGGACTGCGCCCGCAGCCAGGCGGGAATGTCTTCCTGCGCGCTTTCGGCCAGCTTGCAGGACACGGCCAGGGCGGCCGCGGCCATGATGCAGCCGCGCCAGGACGCTTCCTTGACCAGTTCCAGCGCCTCGGCATCCGTCAGCGCGGGCGACTCGGACGCCAGGGCGCGCAGCCCCGCGCGGTCGCCGGCGATCAGGCGGTCGCGCCACAGCATCGCGAAGCCGCGCGCATGGCGGGGGATGGCCGCGCGCACTTCATGGACCCATCGGATCGCCGCGTCCATGTCGCCGCTGGCCTGCAGCAGCGAGAGCACCGTGTCGGCGGCGACCGTGGCCACCGGATCGTCGGGCGATGCGATGCGGAACAGCTGCTTCCAGTTGCCCTGCGCCTCGTCGGCGTGGCCCAGATGGCTGGCGCAGATCGCGGCGATGCGCAGGATTTCCGGGGTTTCGATCTCGTCGCCCAACAGGCCGGCCGCCAGCGAGTAGGCCACGTCATGGCGGCCCAGCTTGAAATGGTTGCGCATCAGGATCTGCTCGGCCTTGCTGCCGGCCGCCAGCGCGCCGTCGGCGCCGTCCAGCAGCGCCAGCGAGCCTTCGTAGTCGCCCAGCTCTTCCTGGATGCGCGCGAACAGCAGCGTATGGTCGGGCAGGCCGGGATGGCGGCGCAGTACGTCGCGCAGGCGGCGCGAGGCCTCGCGCAGCTCGCCGGCGTCCCAGAGCTTCTCGATGCGCTCGGCGCTGTCGTCGGCGCCCAGCTTGGACGCGGCGGGCTGCGGCGCGGATGCGCTCATGCGCGGACGCATGAAGGTCTTGTACCAATCGGTATACAGCCGCTCGGCGAACAGCGGGGTGTAGTGCGTCAGGTCCAGGCCGCCGTCTTCCATCGCCTCGGCCTGGCCGAGCTTGTTCATCAGCGGTGTCGGGTCGTAGCAGGGCACGCCGATGCGCTGGCTGCTCGCGACCACCGCGGCGATCAGCTGTTCGCGTTGTTCGATCGGCACATTGTCGGGCGTCATGGCGTTGACGTGCGTGACGAACACCACCTTGTCGCGGCCCAGCAGCTCGACCAGCTGGCGCATTTCCTGTTCGATCTCGTCGTCCGTCAGATCGCGCTTGACGATGCGGGCCAGCAGCTCGCGGTTTTCCGGCGTCAGGCTCTTGTAGACCGCATCCTGTTCCAGCGCCGCGCGCCGCTCGGCCAGGCGGTCCGCGCTGGCCATGGACCAGAACAGCCGGGTGCGCGCGCGATCGGCGAAGAACTCGCTGAAATAGCGCGCCAGGTAGTTGGACTGTATCGGATGGCCGTCGATGGTCAGCAGCTTGCGCGAGGACAGTTCGACCATGTACAGGTCGGCCGGCTTGTGCGTGGCGCGGCGCGCCTGCTCGCCGTTGGACGGGCGGAAGATCAGGCGCTGCACGTCGGCGGGAATCTCGCCCTGGCCGAACATGTAGCGGGCCTGCTGCAATGCCTCGGTGCTGGTGTGCACGAAGCCGTAGTTTCGCCCGAGTTGCAGCTTGATCGGGTAACGACCCACGGCGTCGCGCAGCGGGGTGTGGATGCGGCAGGTGCCGATGGGAGCGATGGTGAAGGCGGTCATTCCGGCCTCTCCTGTGATGATGGGTGGCGGGCCTGGACTCAGAGCGTCCAGTACAAGAGGTCGGACTGAAGCCGGCGGCTGTCCAGCACGGATTTCAGGTCGCACACCATGCCGCCCGTCTTCACCAGGCCTGGCAGGTCTTCCCAGATGGTGTCCATGGTTTCTCGGTGCGGCACTGCCAGGATCAGCACGTCCATGTCGCGGAACTGATCGCGCGGCACGAGGCTGATGCCGTACTCGTGCTGCATCTGCTCCGCGTCGACCATCGGGTCGCACGCCACGGGCGTGATGCCGTAGTCGCCCAGCGCGCGATACAGGTCGACCACCTTGGAGTTGCGGATGTCGGGCACGTTCTCCTTGAACGTCATGCCCAGGATGCCGACCCGGGTCGACGCGTTCAGGCGGCCGTTGCGGGCCAGCGTCTGCACCACGCGCGCGGCCACATGGCTGGCCATGCCGTCGTTGATGCGGCGGCCCGACAGGATGACTTCCGGGTGATAGCCCAGTTCCTGCGCCTTGGAGGTCAGGTAGTAGGGATCGACGCCGATGCAGTGGCCGCCCACCAGGCCGGGCGTGAACTTCAGGAAGTTCCACTTGGTGCCGGCCGCGTTCAGCACGTCGGCGGTGCGGATGCCGATCAGGTCGCAGATCTTGGACATCTCGTTCATCAGCGCGATGTTGATGTCGCGCTGCGTGTTTTCCAGCACCTTGGCCGCTTCGGCCACTTTGATGGAGGAGGCGCGGTGCACGCCGGCGTCGATGATCTGCTCGTAGACGCCCGCGATGTGATCCAGCGATTCCTGGTCCTGGCCGGACACGATCTTGACGATCTTCTCCAGCGGGTGCTCGCGGTCGCCCGGGTTGATGCGCTCCGGGCTGTAGCCCAGCTTGAAGTCCACGCCGCAGCGCAGGCCGGAGGCCTTTTCCAGTTCGGGGCCGCAGATGTCCTCGGTGGCGCCAGGGTGGACGGTGGATTCGAAGACCACGATGCAGCCCGGGCGCAGCACGGGGCCGATCGAACGGCAGGCTTTCACCAGCAGGGAGAAATCGGGATTGTTCTTCTCGTCGACCGGCGTCGGCACGGCCACCACGAAGAAATCGCAACCCTGCAGTTCCGTCACCTGGTCGGTGAATTGCATCGGGGAAGCCAGCAAGGCTTCGCGTTCGATCTCGCCTGTCCAGTCGTTTCCGGCTTTCAGACTGGCGATCCGCCGCTTGTCCACGTCAAAACCGATGACGTCAAAGCGCTTGGAAAATGCCACGGCCACGGGCAGGCCGACATAACCAAGGCCACACACTGCGATTCTCTTTGCCACGGGGGACCTCTCTGTTTTCGTCGTGTCGTAGACACTAGAAACCGACGCTCAAATACCAGTCATCAATATGAAATCGATGCGCGCTGGATTTACTTTGAGGTGGATGCGATGCTGAAGATTGATTACAACTCGATACCCCGTCATACGAACGAGGCGGCGAACAGACGAATCGTAGAGGTCGCGGACAGCAATTTTCTTTCTAAATATTCTGATTGCTGTGGAAATAAATCGGAGATATCGCAATAAACCCGGGGTATCCCCAATATTGATTACATCGATTACATAAATTGCTACATTTTCCATTGGGGAAAATGTTTTCAAATATTAAAAGTCGTTTTTCTTGGTCTTTTTAATGAAGTTGAAAAGACGCGATATTCGGTCTGTGGGTATTTATTAATAAGCGGGGGAAATGTCACCGCAACAATATCGGGTTACGGATGGGCCAGGGTTCATCTGTCCGCCCATGCCTGCCGTCCCGCCGCATCAGCGCGGGAACACAATCGCCACGGGCGGCTCGGCCTGTCGGCCGGGGATAGGGCATTGCACGATGCCGGTCAGGCGTTCGATCAGTTGATGGCTGACGATGGCGCTCAGCGAAGCCGGTGCGATCCCATAGCGCCGATTCGGTTGCGCCCGTTCCGGAATGCCGCGCTGCCGCAGGTGAAAAAGGCGTAGGGCGAGGACGTGTTTTTCAGGTAAATCCTCCGCGATACCTTGGTATGGGTGTCGAAGTCCCTGACCAGATCGATCAGGTGGCCGTGCCCCTGGGCGCAGATGTGCGGGATATCGGCGGCCCGCAGGGCCATGGATTGGCTCACCGGAGTCCCCGCAGCCGTGCCGATTTCGTCGGAGGATGTCCAGAGCACGTCGTATTCAGCACAGAAGAAGCCGATACGCCCGGCGGCGCCGGGGATTTTCACCAGCTCCACGCCGTCGCCATGGCGGTTGCGGTGATCTGGGTCTTGGTATATGAAGCCGATCTGGTGCATGAGATTCTGGTTTCGGGAAGATTCGGGTGGCGGCCTGGTCCGCGCGAATCGACCCTAGGAGCGAAATTTGCATTACCAATACCACGACGGCTTGCTGGAGCAGGCCAGCCTCGACGCGTCTGATCGCAGCGCCTTGCTGACTTTCCTGCTCTATGCGGTGTTCGACAGGACGCGCGCCAGGGTGTCGCTGCGTTTTGAGGGGATCTACAACTTTGCCGCCGTTCAAGCGTACTTTGCAAAAGTCCTGAGCGACGCGGATCCTGAGGCGGACGATTGCCTGGACCGGTGCGACGCGCTCCACTGGGACACGAAGCGGCCCGCGTCGGCGAGGTCGCGTTATGTATTCCTGCGCCTGGCGCACTATGGCAGCTTGCGTATCCACTGCGAGGCGGTGGTGGAGGCGGCGGTGTAGCCCATGCGGGTCTGGGCGGGATCTATTCAGAAGGGATTTGAGACGTGTCTTATGGATCGTCGCTGGCGGCTGATCGTTGCTTGCGGCAAGCTGCGGGCACTTGCCCAAGAGTGCCCGTTTGGGCGTCAGTTGATGACGCGTAAACTTTTTTTCGGCTGACCTCTAAACTGATTTCCGGCAGGGGGGATAACTTGATTTATGTAGCGGCGCGAAAGGCGCGCCGCGCTTTTCAAGTCTATCCATGCTCCGCGAAATTCAATGGTTGTGGCCCGCTCCCATCTTGCATCGCAGCCTGCGCCTGAGCGGCTGGGTGGATGGATGGGCACAACGCACGTGGCCGGCATGTCCTGAGCAGCGGGCCGACAGGCCGGTGCATGGCATGCCACGGCGGACCGGACGACGGCTGAAACTTCTCGCCGGCACGACGGGCATCGCCTACGGCAAGCACGAAAGACCCTCGTGAGACGCACGCAAGCCCCGCCCTGTAGGCAGGGCGGGGCATTCGTGCGGCCAGTGTTTGCAACATTTAGATTTTCCTGTGCATCTCTTGATACGTCAGTTCTCCCATCCAGAACTTTGAAGTAGCGCGAATCCTCCTGCTTTCCGTTGCCGGTTTCGAGTCCACACATGTCTTTCCCGTCACGTCCCGTCAAGCGCTGGCATCCTGTCCAGGGATGGGCCAGCGCTCATGGCGTCGTCGGTGCCGCAAGGCGCGCGGAGGCGGCGCATGCGGCCTGATCTGGCAATCCAATTGATGAGCGACCTGTTCTGGACGGGCCTGCTGATTTGCGCGCCGGTATTGTTGTTGACCCTGACGGTGGGCGTGGTGATCAGCATCCTGCAGGTGGTGACCCAGGTGCAGGAAATGTCGCTGACGTTCATCCCGAAGATCGTCGCAGCGGTCATCGCCATGGCGCTGTTCGGGCCTTGGATGCTGCGCACCTTGATGCAGTACGCGACGGCCTTGCTGCGCGACATGCCCGGGATACGGTGAGGATCTGATGCCAGACCTCCAGATCCCCCTCATCGAGACGATCGCATTGCTGTCTTTGCGCGTGGGCGTGATGCTGGCGTTCACGCCGGTGTTCTCCTTGTTTCCCATTCCGGCGACGGCGCGTGTCCTACTGGTCGTCGCTTTGTCCGTGGCGATAGCGGGAGCGCTGTGGACGCCCACGATGCCGGCGCCCGATACCGGCGCGTTCCTTGCGCTGGCGGCGGCGGAATTTTCCTTCGGCCTGCTGCTGGCCTGCGGCATCTTCTGCGCATTCGCCGCCGTGGCGTTCGCCGGCCGGGTCCTGGACATCCAAATCGGCTTCGGCATTGGCCAGATCTTCGATCCCGTCAGCCGCGCGCAAGTGCCCGTGGTGACCTCGGTCTTCATGTACTCGGGCGCGCTGATCTTCTTTCTCGTGGACGGCCATCACGCCCTGCTCAGAGGGCTGGCCCACACCCTGGACATGGTGCCGGTGGGCGGATTCTCGTTCGACGCCATGAACCTGCCGGCGATGCTGGCGGCCTGGGGCAAGCTTTATGGGCTGGGCTTCATGCTGATCGCGCCCGTGGCCGTGGCGATCCTGCTGATCGAACTCGGGCTGGGAATGTTGGCTCGCGGGCTGCCGCAGATGAACGTCTTCGTCATCGCGTTGCCCGTGAAGATCCTGGCCGGGCTCGCCGCGTTGACGTTTTGGTCGCACCACATGCCTGCCGGCTTGTCCAGGATCTTCGACCTCGTGTCGGACGTGTGGAACGGGGCGGTGCGCTGATGCAGGAATTCGACAAGAGCGAGGCCGCGACCCCCTACAAGCTGCAGCAGGCGCGTCGGCGCGGAACGGTGGCGCGCAGCCCCGATTTGACTGGCGCCGTGGCCCTGTTGACCGCGGCCTGCGCCCTGTATGCCTGGGGCTGGGAGGCGGCGCGGGCCTTGGCGATGCTGGCGCGCGCCGCGCTGGTCCAGGGCCTGTCCATGCCGTTCAGCCTGGCTTCCGTGGCGGCGCTGATCGGCCGCGTCGGCGCCGATGCGCTGCTGATCATCGCACCTTTCGCGATCGCGGTCGGCCTGGCCGCGATCGCGGCCAATGTGGCGCAGACCGGCCTGATCTGGAGCGGATTTCCCCTCAAGCCCGATCTGGCGCGCATCAATCCCGTGGCCGGATTGAAGCGGCTGTTTTCCCTGCGCACGACCTACGACGCGGCCAAGAGCGTCTGCAAGGTTGCGCTGCTGGCCGGCGTGCTGTACATGACGCTCAAGGCCTTGCTGGGCTCCCTGTCCGCGCTCGGCGAGCGCACGCCGTTCGAGGCGCTGAGGCAGTTGCTCGCCATGCTCGCCTCGCTGGCCCTGAAAATGGCCTTCGCGGCCTTGCTGCTCGCCCTGCTGGACATGGCCTACACGCGCCACGAGTTCAAGCGCAAGATGCGCATGAGCAAGCGCGACGTGAAGGACGAGGTCAAGAACAGGGAAGGCGATCCGCGCGTCCGTTCGCGGCTGAGGTCGCTGCGCATCGAAATGCTGCGCAAGGCGGCGTCGGTGCGGCAGATCGGCCAGGCAGACGTGCTGATCGTCAATCCCACGCACATCGCCGTGGCGCTGCAATACAAGCGCGGCGAGATGGCCGCGCCCGTCATGCTGGCCAAGGGCGCGGGCCTGCTGGCGGCGCGCATGCGCGCCGAGGCTGCGCGCCGTGGCGTGACCGTGGTGCGCAATCCCGCGCTGGCGCGCGCCCTGTATTTTCAAGGGGAAATGGGGCAGGCGATTCCGCTGGACCTGTATCCGGCGGTGGCGCGAGTGATGGTGTGGCTGATCGCCCGGCGCGAGGCCCGCCATGTCGTGGGAGCCGCGCAATGAACCGCCTGGCGCAATGGCTGGCGGGCAACCGGGACATCGTCATGGTCCTGGTGGTCATGGGCGTGCTGGTCGTCCTGTTCATGCCGATTCCCCCAGGCATGCTGGATTTCCTGATCCTGGCCAATTTCAGCTTCGCCTTTCTCATCCTGCTGCTGACGTTCTACATGGCCAGGCCGGTGGAGTTTTCCACCTTTCCGTCGCTGCTGCTGATCGCGACCTTGTTCCGCCTGTCCCTGAACGTCGCCGCCACGCGGTTGATCCTGTCGGACGCCAATGCCGGCAGGGTGATTTCGGCCATCGGAGGCTACGTGGTCGGCGGCAATTATGTGATCGGCCTGATCGTGTTCCTGATCCTGATCGTGGTGCAGTTCGTGGTGGTGACCAGCGGCGCGCAGCGCGTCTCTGAGGTGGCGGCCCGTTTCACGCTGGACAGCATGCCGGGTCAGCAGATGAGCATCGACGCCGATCTGAACATGGGCTTCATCACCCAGGAACAGGCGCAGCAGCGGCGCAAGACTCTGGAAAAGGAAGCGGCCTTCTATGGCGCCATGGACGGCGCGTCGAAGTTCGTCAAGGGCGACGCCATCGCCGGCATCCTGATCATGGCCATCAACATCATCGGCGGCCTGGTGATCGGCGTAATGCAGCTGGGCATCCCGTGGGGGGAGGCCGTCAGGACATACACGCTGTTGACCATCGGCGACGGCATCGTCACGCAGGTGCCGGCGCTGGTCATCGCCGTGGCCACCGGCATCATCGTCACGCGTTCGGCGTCCGACGGCAACTTCAGCGGCGAGGTCGCGCGCCAGATCACGCTGTTTCCCAAGACGCTGTTCCTGGTGTGCGCGGGCTTGTTCGCGATGGTGGCGCTGCCGGGGATTCCGGCTCTGCCCGCGCTGGCGCTGGGAATCACGGTGTTCGGACTGGCCTGGCTGGCCAGGCGGGCCGGTCGCGATGCCGCCCCGCCGCAAGAGGAACCGGAGGCAGGGCTGCCGCCGGCCGCGCAGGCGGGTGATCCCTACGAGGCGCTGACGGTGGAGCCGGTCGAGATCCAGGCCGGCGCTCAGTTGCTGCCGCACGTGATCGAGCGCAGCGGCTTCCCGGATCGCATCGCCGTGTTCCGCAACCAGTATGTGCTGGAAATGGGCATGGTCATTCCCACCGTCAAGATCCGGGGCAGCGCCCGGCTGGGGCCGGACGAATACGAGATCCTGATTCACGGGGTGCCGGCGGGCAAGGGCATGGCCATGGCCGGCCGTTGGCTCGCGATCCACCCCGCCGGCGTGACCAAGACCGTGCGCGGCATCGAGACGCGCGATCCTACCTATGGACTGCCGGCCGTATGGATCGAGGAGTCGGAGAAGGCCAATGCCCAGCAGGGCCGCTACACGCTGATCGACGGCATGACCGTGCTGATGACGCACCTGACCGAAGTGCTTCGGCGCGAATCCGCCACGCTGCTGACGCGCGCCGAAACCGACCGGCTGCTGGAGCGCGTGCGCAAGTCGCAGCCCGGCTTGGTGGAAGAGATCACGCCCGGCGTCCTGTCCGTGACGGAAGTGCAGAAGGTGTTGCAGGCGCTGCTGCGCGAGAAGGTGAGCATACGCAATCTGGAAGCCATTCTGGAGGTGCTGGCCGATGCGGGTCGCCATCAACGCGACGCCCCGCAGCTGGCCGAGCTGGCCCGTCAGCGGCTGGGACAGGCGATCTGCCGTTCTCTGTCCGGCGATGCCGGAACCTTGCATGTGATCACGCTGGATCCGCTGGTGGAGGCCCATATCGGCCAGTCATTGCGGGCGGCGGCCGAGTCGGGCGGCCGGCTGGCGATCGAGCCGCGCGTGGCCGATCAACTGGTCGGCGGCCTGGTGCAGCAGGCCGAGGGAATGATGAAGGCGAATCTGCTGCCGGTGCTGCTCTGTTCACCGGATCTGCGGCGGCACATGCGGATGCTCACCGAGCGCGTGCTGCCGCATCTGCGGGTGCTGTCGATGTCAGAGATACCCGGCAGCATCGATCTGAAGGCGTTCTCGGCGGTCTCGGTGCCATTGTTGCAGGACGCGACCGCGGCTTGAGCCCACGGACCGCACCACAGGAAAGAGGAAGGAGTCCAACTTGGAAATCATGAACGTGATTGCGCAGGGCATGGGAGTGGACCAGGACCGGCTGACGGCCATCGCCACGAACCTGGCCAACGTCCGCACGCCGGCCTACAAGCGCGAAATGATCAACGGCACCGGTTTCGAGGCGCAGCTCGACGCGCTCGAACAGGGCGAAACGGCCCGGGCGGGAGGGCGCGCCGTCAGCCGCGCCGATATGCGTCCCGGCGCGGTGCAGTACACCGGGCGACCGTTAGATATGGCGCTGAGCGGCGAGAACGCGTTCCTGGAGCTGTCGCGCGACGGCGCCACGTTATACGGGCGGCAGGGCGCCATGCGGGTGGATAGCCAGGGCAGGTTGGTGAATGCGGGTGGCGATCTGGTCATGGGTATGGGCGGAGAGATCCGGCTCGCCTCGAACGCGCCGCGCATCGACGCGCAGGGCAATGTCTACGACCAGGGCAAATTCATCGACAGGCTCAGCCTGGCCAGTTTCGACGCGCCACAAAACCTGACGCGGCTGGGCGCCGGAGTCTACCGCGCCGGGCAGGAACGGGCGCAGCCCATGCGCGAAGGCGGCTCGTCGGTGCTGCAGGGCTATCTGGAGGGGTCCAACGTCGACCCCGCGCATGAGATGGCCGGCCTGATAGAAGTCATGCGCCATTTCGAAAGCCTGCAAAAAACCGCGCAGTTCGTCGACGACATGACGGGGCGGGCTGTGCAGAAATTGGGCGAGATCTGAGGAGCGCGGGAATGATCGATTCGTTGTACGTGGGCGCGACGGGCATGCATGCCCAGCAGACGGGCGTGGACGCCGTGGCGCAGAACCTGGCCAACATGAATACCGCTGGCTACAAGAAATCGTATGTGGTGTTCGGCGATCTGATGACGCGCGCCGCGACGGGCGGGCAGCCCGCCGGCGTGGCAGGCGCCGATGCGGCCCGGAACCTGGGGCTGGGCGTGGCGATCTCGCGCCATGCCAAGTCCTTCGTGTCTGGCGAAATCAAGCAGACCGGCAAGCCGCTGGACCTGGCGATACGCGGCGAGGGCCTGCTGGAAGTGGCGATGCCGGATGGCGGCGTCGCCTATACGCGGGGCGGCCCGTTGAAAGTGGACCAGGACGGCATGCTGACGACGCTGGCGGGCCTGCCGCTCAAGGCCATGATTTCCGTACCGGCCGACACCGAGAAGCTGACCATCGCGCCGGACGGGAAGATCACTGCGTGGCGCAATGGCGGCCGCGACGCCGACGAACTCGGCAAGCTGGACCTGGTCCGTTTCAATGCCGCCGAGGATTTGGCCGCGCTGGGCGATGGCCTTTATCAGGCCACCGAGCGGTCCGGCGAGCCGGTGCTGGGGCGGCCGGGCGAGGATGGCATGGGCCTGTACGCGCAGGGCTACTTGGAATCGTCCAACGTGCAGCTCAACGAAGAAATCATCAACCTGATGGTCGCGCAGCGCGCCTATGAGGCGAACGCGAAGATCGTCCAGGCATCCGATGACATGCTGGGTCTGGTCAACAACCTGCGACGCTAGGCGATCCCGTGAGAAAGCTCATGCTCGTAGCGGCGTTGTGTGGTGGTGGCGCTGGCGCCGCGCCCCAGGAGGACGCCGCCGAACTGTTCCTGCGCGCCTCCGTCCAGGTCCGCGCGCCCGCGTTGACGCTGGGCGACGTGGCGCGCATCGACGCGCCGGCCGATCGCCGCGACCGCCTGGCCCGCTTGCGCATAGGCGCCGTGCCCGCTTCCGGCGAGGCGCGCGAGATCACGCGCGATGAACTGGAGCGCTGGATCGCCACGGCGGACGAGGATCTGGGCGTGGTGGCCTGGAAGGGCAATGCGTCCGTGCGCGTGGCGCGCAAGACCGTTGCGCTGGATCGCGACGCGGTGCTTCGATGCGCGACCGAGGCCGCGCGTGCGGCATTGCGGCCGAGGTTCCGGGATCTGGTCATCGAAGCGGCCGGCAGTCCCTTGCCCGACCTGGTGGCGGCAGGCGCCGTCGAACTGCGCGCCCGCCCGCTAGACCCGCAGGTCGAGGTGACGCAGCGCCTGGTGGTGTGGGTCGAACTGTGGCAGGGCGGTCGCCTGTACCGGGCGATTCCGGTGGCCTTGCGGATCCAGGCGATGGCGCCGGTGCTGCGCCTGAACGCCAGCATTCCGGCCGGCGCGTCGGTATCGATGACGGATATGAGCGTGGAAGAGCGCGATGTGGCGGCGCTGTCGGGCGCTTACTGGCCGGCGCACGAACCGCTGGGCGCCGTGCGCGCGCGCCAGCCGCTGGCGGCCGGCGCGGTGTTGATGCGCTCGCAGTTGCAGGCGCTGCCGGACGTGGAGCGTGGCGATCAGGTGGCGCTGCGGGTGCGCGCCGGCTCGGTGACCATCGAAACCTCGGCCAGGGCATTGCAGGATGGCTGGACCGATCGCACCTTGCGCGTCATGCCGGCCAACGCTTCCGAGGCCGTGGTCGCGCGCGTGGTGCGTGGCGGACTGGTGGAGGTGAGCCAATGATGCCTGGCTTCGGATTCAGATTTGGCGTTGCGCCGCGTGTCGCGGCCTGCCTGGCGTTGGCGTGGATGCTGATGATCGTTGGCGGACCCGCGCGCGCGGAAAGCCTGTTCGATCCCGACCTCTATCGTTCGCTGGGCACGGACCGCAAGGCCGCGCGCATCGGCGACGTGCTCACGATCCAGGTGGTCGAGACCTCGTCGGCGAGCAGCTCGGCCGATACCTCCACCGGCCGGAAGTCCAGTTTCGACGCGGAGTTTCGCCTGTCGCGGCGGCCCACCACCTCGGGGGGCATCGACGTGGACAGCGATTTTGATGGCGGGGGCAAGACCCAGCGCTCCGGCAAGCTGTTGGCGCAGATGTCGGTCGGGGTGGTCGGCGTGGCTCCCAATGGCGACCTGTACGTCAAGGGCGACCAGCTGCTGACCGTGAACGACGAGCAGCAGAAGATCCAGGTGAAAGGCCGGGTGCGGCCGCAGGACATTTCGCCGGGCAATGTCGTGCTGTCCACCCGCCTGGCCGAGGCCGAGATCGTCTACATCGGGGAAGGCGAACTGGCGGGCCGGCAACGCCCATCCTGGTGGGCCCGCTTCCTCAACTGGCTGGGTTTCTGATGCGCGCGCTGATTCTGTCTTTCTTCATGGCCGCGATGCTTGTCGCGCCGTCGGCGACCGTCGCGGCCCGCTCCAGCGCGACCGAGGTAGTGCGCATCAAGGACCTGGGAAAGCTCAAGGGCTGGCGCGAGAACTCGTTGATCGGCTACGGCATCGTGGCGGGCCTGGCGGGCACGGGGGATTCGCCGTCCAACAAGACGACGCGGCAGGCCATGGCCAATGTCTATTCCCAGTTCGACCTGACGGTCGCGCCGGAGCAGGTCCAGAGCCGCAACGTGGCCGTGGTGATGGTCAGCGCCATGCTGCCGCCGTTCGCGCGGCCGGGCGATGCGGTCGACGTGGTGGTGACTTCGGCGGGCGACGCCCGCAGCCTGGTGGGCGGCAACCTGCTGGCCACCGCGCTCAAGGCGCCGAACGGCAAGATCTATGCCTTGGCCCAAGGTCCGCTGTCGGTGGGCGGCTATCGCTATGACATGAACGGCAACGTGGTGCAGAAGAACCATCCCACCGCCGGTTCGATTCCTGGCGGGGCCCTGGTCGAGGTCGGCGTGAATGCGCAGGTGGTGACCGCGGACGGCGCGATGACTTTCGTCCTGTCCAATCCGGACTACACCACGGCGGGCAGGGTGGCCAACGAGATCAACCGCGCGCTGGGGCGCCCGCTGGCCAAGGCGCGCGACGCCGCCGGCGTGGACATCCAGGTGCCCGAGTTCGAGCGCGACAACCTGGTCGCCTTCGTTTCGCGCATCGAGGCGCTGTCGATCACGCCGGACCAGCGCGCCAAGGTGATCCTGGACGAGCGCACGGGCACGGTGGTGTCGGGCGGCAATGTGCGCCTGTCCAAGGTCGCCATTTCGCATGGCGACCTGCGCATCTCCATCGTCACCGACAACCAGGTATCCCAGCCCATCTTCGTGCGCCAGGGCGGCGACGGCGGCATCCGCACCGAAGTCGTCTCGAATTCCAGCATCGACGTGCGCGACGGCGAGGGCAGCGCTTTCGTCATGTCGGAAGGCAGCACCGTCGCCGAGCTGGTGCAGGCCCTGACGAAGATACGGACCAGTACCCGCGACATCATTTCCATTCTGCGCGCCATCAAGACCGCCGGCGCGCTGCATGCCGACCTGATCATCCAGTAACCCTCACCGAGGCCCAGCATACCCATGATAGATCCCGTCACCCTGAGCGCCCTGGGCGCCGCGCTCGACGCCGCCAGCCTGCGGCATCGGGCGGGCGCGGCCAATATCGCCAATGCGCATACCGCGGGCTACGTCCCGCAGCGGGTCGAGTTCGAGAGCTTGATGCCGGGCGCGCAGACCGCGCTGGCGCGTGGCGACAGGCTGGCGGCGCACGATCTCGCGTCGCCCAGGCTGGTCAGCGCGTCGCCGCGCAGCGCCGCTCCATATGGCGCCAACGCCGTGGCCATCGATCAGGAAGTGGCCGGCGTGGCCCGCAATGCGCTGCACTACCAGGCGCTGGTGAAGGCGCTTAGCGGCCAGCTCGCGCTGGTGGAAGCGGCCTTGAACGACGGACGGCGCTGACCATGGACTATCAAAACGCATTCGCCATCAGCGCCGCCGGCATGAGCGCGGAAAAGCTGCGCGTCGACGTGGCGGCCCTGAACCTGGCCAACGCCAATTCGCCGCTGTCGCCGCAAGGCGCCGGGTATCAGCCGCTGCGAGTGATGTCCAGTACGCGAGCGGTCTACGGCGTGCGCAGCTTCGGCGATCTGGTCGAGCAGGGCATGGCCGTCAATCAGGGCTTGAGCGTCGCGCCCTATCGGGCGCCTGCCCGGCGCGTGCATGAGCCGGGCCATCCGCAGGCGGACCGGGACGGCTATGTCTCCTATCCGGGCGTGGACACCCTGACCGAGATGATGACCATGATGGTGGCGAGCCGCGCCTACGAGGCCGATGTGGCCGCGTTCAACGCCGCCAAGACCATGGCGATGAAGGCGCTGGAGATCGGAGGGCGGACATGATCGCGCAAGCCGCCCAGGCGCTGCAGGCCGCCGCCGCGCAAGCGCCCGTCGCGCCGGCCATCGCGCCGCGCGACGCGTCCTTCGACGCCATGGTCGGCGCGGGATTGCGCAACGTCAACCGGGCGCTGTTGCGCACGGAGGAAGACGCGCAGCGGCTCGCGGTGGGCGAGGTGCAGGATCTGCACCACGTGATGATCCGGCTGGAAGAGGCCAAGGCTTCCTTCCAGCTTTTCTTGCAAGTACGCAACCGGCTGTTGGACGCATATCAGGAAGTCATGCGCATGCAGATCTGAACGGGATTGATCGGAAATGTTCATTACGGAGTTTTGGGCTCGCCTGGACCGGCGCAGCCGCTATCCCCTGCTCCTGGGGGCCTTGGTGATCGTCATCGCGGTCGCGGCGGCGGGCTACCTGCTCACGCGCGGCAGCTATCAGGTCCTGTTCTCGGGCGTCAAGCCGCAGGACGCCTCGACCATGCTGGCGGAACTGGACAAGCAGAAGATCCCGTATCGCCTGGACGCGGACGGCTCGACCATCCTGGTGCCGCAGGAGCTGGTCCATAAGACCCGCCTGCGCCTGTTGGGCCAGGATCTGCCGTTGCACGGCACGGTGGGATTCGAGCTGTTCAACAACGCCGATTTCGGCATGACCGAGTTTGCGCAGCGGATCAACTACCAGCGCGCCCTGCAAGGCGAGATCACCCGCACCATCCTGTCCCTGTCCAACGTCGAATCGGCGCGGGTGCTGATCGCCTTGCCCGAGCAAGGCCTGTTCCGTCGCGGCGCGGGCGTGCCGACCGCATCGATCGCGGTGACGCTGCGCGATGGGCGCAACCTCACGCCGGAGCAGGTGCTGGGCATGCAGCGGCTGGTGTCGGCGTCCATCCCGGACATCGAGTCGCGCAACGTCACCATCGTCAATCAGCATGGCGTGGCCTTGACCGCCTCGGCCGATGGCGAAGACGGCGCGGCCTCGGCCGACGCGCGACTGGCGCTCAAGCGGTCGACCGAGGAATACCTGACGCGCAAGATCGCCGGCATGCTGGACCAGACTTTCGGACCCGGCGCCGTGGTCGCCAGCGTGGACGTGCTGCTCAACATGGACAGGATCCGCATCACCACGGAAGACGTGCTGCCCTATTCACAGGCCGGCAAGGGCCAGCCCACCGGCGTGGTCGTGCGCGAGCGTCGCTCAAACCGTGAAGGGGAACCGGGCGCGGGCGTGAACAACGGGCGCCGCGCCGGCGGCGGCGCGGACAGCGAAATCGACTATCAGGCGGGCAGGAAAGTCGAGGAAATCGTATCGACGCCGGGCGTCATCATGAAGATGGGCGTCACCGCCGTGGTGCGCGGTCCGATGGATGGCGTCGCGCTGGATCGCCTGCGCACGCTGGTCGGCAACGCCGCCGGCGCCCAGGTGGAGCGAGGCGACACGGTCATTGTGTACAGCACGGAGCAGGTGGCCGCGCGCAGCGGCGTGGTGGCGCAGGATGCGGGCATGACCGTGGCGCAGGCCGCGCCGCCTGCCGCCCCGCGCACCGAGTTCGAATGGACGCCCCGCCTGGCCATCGCCCTGCTGCTGGCGATCGGCGGCGTGTTGGTCGCGCTGGCCTTGCTGGCCAGCCGGCGGCGGCCGCAGTCCGCGCGGCTGTCGGCCGAGCAGCGTGATGCGTTGTTGCAGCAGCTGCGTGGCTGGCTGGAGCCGGCACGTCAGCCGGCCGACGCGGAGAAGTCCTGATGGACGGTTTGCGTTTGAGCGCATTGGCCCTGCATGCCGTCGCGGATCGTGATCGCGCCTGGCTGCTGTCCCGCCTGCCCGATGCGCAGCGAGGCCCGCTTGCCGAGCTGTTGACCGAGCTGCGGCGCACAGGCATTCCCGCGGATCCCGGCCTGATCACGCAATTGGTGCGTGAGCGCGAGGCCATGAATGAGGGCGCGCGGGGTGGACAGCCCAGCCCGGGCTTGTTGCAGGCTGCGGCGGAGGACGTCTGGAAGCAATTGCGGGGCGAGCCCGACGCGGTGGCGGCCCGTATCCTCCGGCGAAACCGCTGGCCGTGGCTCGATGACCTGATGGCGCTGTGCGGGCCGGGTCGGGCCAGGAACATCGAGGCGTTGATCCGCACCCTGGATCCCGCCCCGGCGCTGGAACAGGCGCTGGTGCAAGAGCTGGAGGCGCGCCTGCAGGCGCGGCAGGCGTCGCCGGGCCGCAGGTCGACCGTCAAATGGCAGTTCTTCCGTCGCGGCGGGAGCGCGCGATGAGAACGGCGCCCATCCTGCGTCAAGCGCCGATCGCGCCGGCATCCCGCTTGGTCGGCTCGACGCGAGCAGTGCCGCGCCAGGCGGCGTCCATGCAGGAAGCGGCTCCTGCGCGCCCGGACGAAGCGCGGACGGATGAGATGCCCGCCAGCCCGGCGCCGGTGGCTGCCCTGAGCGAAGCCGAGATCGAGCAGCGTGGCCTGGCCTTGGCGCAGCGCATGGTGCAGGCCGAAGCGGAGCAAGCCCGCAAGGCGGCGCGGGAAGAAGGCTTGCGGGCCGGCCGGGAAGAAGGCCTGGCCCAGGCCCGGGCGCAGGCCGAGGAAGGGCGGCAGGCGCAGCAGGCCCGGTTCCAGGACGTCATGGATGCCCTGCTTGAAGCCTTGCGGCGCGAGCAGGAGGCGACGCTGGACGCGGCGCTGGAGCTGGCGCTCGCGGCGCTGGTCCGCATTCTGGGTGTGCGTCCGGATGCGGAGCGGGTGATGGCCTTGGTGCGCCAGGCCAGCAGCCAGCTCAGGCATCCGGGGCAGGTACGCGTGAAACTGGCGCCGGCGGATCTGGCGCTGCTGAAAGAGGCGGGCATAGACCCGGCCGCGCTGGCGCCGCAGGCCGCCGAGGTCATGTGGGTGGCCGACGCCACGATCCAGGGCGGTTGCGTCTTGCAGACGGAGGCGGGCAACCTGGACGCGCGCTTGCAACGGCAGGTCGCGGCGCTGGGCGAAGCCCTGTCGCAGGCGTATCGCGCGCACGAGGCGACGCCATGACGGCCCAGGCCCTGTCCGCCTGCCTGCGGGCGATCGGGACGGCCGCGCTGTATGCGCGCGACGGCGCGGTGCGCCAGGTGTCGGGGTTGGCCGTGACGTGCTCGGGTCCGGACGCCAGCCTGGGTGAACTATGCCGCATCTCGCCGCAGGCGGGCGGCGCCGGCATCCTGGCCGAGGTCGTGGGCGTGCGGCCCGACGGTGTCGTGTTGATGCCTTATGGTCGCCTGGACGGCGTGGCGGCAGGCAGCCGGGTGACCACGGCCGGCGTCTCCGATCGCGTGCCGGTCGGCCCGGCCTTGTTGGGTCGCGTGGTGAATGCGTTTGGCGAAGCGCTGGACGATGGGCCGCCCATCGCGGCCCAGGCCATGGTTCCGTTGAAACCCGCTCCGGTCAATCCGCTCCGGCGCAAGCCGATCGATATGCCGCTGGAAACGGGAGTTCGGGCGATCGACGCCCTGTTGCCGTTGGGGCAGGGGCAGCGTGTCGGCATTTTTGCGGGCAGCGGCGTGGGCAAGAGCACCCTGCTGGGCATGCTGGCGCGAGGCGTGCGCGCGGATGTGAACGTCATCGCGCTGATTGGTGAGCGCGGTCGCGAGGTGCGTGATTTCATCGAACGCCAGCTCGGTCCGGACGCGCTGGCGCGTTCCGTGGTGGTCGTCGCCACGTCGGACGAACCCGCCCTGATGCGGGCCCGGGCGACCTATGCCGCGCTCGCGATCTCGGAATATTTTCGAGACCAGGGGCGCGATGTGTTCCTGACCATGGATTCCGTCACGCGCTATGCCATGGCGCGGCGCGAGATCGGGCTGGCGGCGGGCGAGCCGCCGACGGCGCGGGGCTACACGCCGACCGTTTTCTCGGAGATTCCCGAGCTGTGCGAGCGCTGCGGCCGGGTGGAGGCCGGCGGATCCATCAGCGCGGTGTTCACCGTGCTGGTCGAGGGGGACGATTTCAACGAACCCATCGCCGACAGCCTGAGGGCCACGCTGGACGGCCATATCGTGCTGAGCCGGGACCTGGCGCATCGCGGCCACTATCCGGCCATCGACGTGCTGCGCAGCGCCAGCCGTCTGGTGAAGGAACTGACCACGCGTCAGGAGCGGGAGCTGATGCGGCAGGCATCCGCGAGCCTGGCCTTGCTGGAAAGAAACCGCCAGATGGTCGATATCGGCGCCTATCAGTCGGGCGCCAATCCCGCCCTGGACGCGGCGTTGGCGATGGCGCCGCGATTGGACGCGTGGCTGCGTCAGGATGCCGACGCGCCGGAGTCCAGGGCCCAGGCGTACGCGGCGCTGGCGGCCATTCTTGGCCGGCAGGAGGAGGACGGGGTATGACCGCGACCTCTCGTTTCCGCTATCCGCTGGCCGCGCTGGAGTCGCTGTATGGCCATCGCCTGGAACAGGCGCGGCTGGATCTGGCGCGGGCGCAGGACCGGCTGGACGAACAGGCCGCGATATGCGACCGGCTACGCCTCGCGTTGAGCCAGGGCCATGCGGATTGGGCCGCCGCGAGCGCCGGCGCGGCGGGTTTCGATCCGGCCCGTCATATCGCGGTGCGCGAAGCGCTCGCGGCCATGCGCGGGCGATGGGAACAGGCGCGTGCCCAGGCGGACGCATTGCGCGCGGAGGTCGAGCGCTGTCGCGACGCTCTGCTGCAGGCGCACCGGCGCGCCGAGATCGTGGACCGGCACAAGACGCAGGCGCGGCGCGAATTCGATGTTGACGCCGCGCGCGCGGAACAGCGCCAGGCCGACGCGGCCTGGCCCACAGGGAGAAATCGTTCATGACCATTCTCGAGTACGCGTCCGCGGGCGCGCAGAACCCGGTGTCCGCCCGGGGCGAACAAGGGCTGCCGGCATCGCTGGCGGGATGGCGCCAGGCCATGGAACAGGCCCAGGCGCGTTACTGGCTGGACGGGCGCGATCTGACGCCGGGCGACGAGCGGCAGGGGCGCGCGGATCCGTACGCCGCGCGGACGTTGGTCGCGCCAGCCGGACCGGCGCGGCCCGCCGATACGGCCGGGCAGGCGGGGGAGCGGCGCGACATGCCCGCCGCGTTGCGGCCGGAGGGCGACCCCACGGTGCCGGCGAGGATCGCCGACGGCCGCGGCGATGTCGAGCTTCGGCCGACTTACGCGGGCGGACCGGGTGTTGCCGCAACGCCGCTGTCCACGCGGCCGGGGGCCGTGTCGCCGACTTTCGCGGAGCCGGCCACGGCCGCAGGATGGGCGGGAGCCGCGCAGGCGCGCCGGCCGCGCAAGCGGTCCGTTCACGCGCAGCACGACGAGCAGGGCGTTTCGGTATGGATCCGCGACGCCGCGATGAACAGCCTTCAAGCCCGGCATCTCGCCATGGCCATCGCCGAAAGCATGCAGGGCGGGGCGCGCGATCTGGCTTCGCTCTATCTCAACGGCCGTCCGCTGCCGGGCGGCCCGGACTCTCCTTCAACCGCTACGCCGGAGTAACGCTTCATGGCCATCGATTCGACCGCCGCGGCTTCCGCCTCGACCCAGCTGGGCATGCAGGACCTGCTCAAGGTGCTGCTGGCCCAGCTCACCAACCAGAACCCGCTCAAGCCCATGGAGAACCAGGATTTCATCGGGCAGATCGCCCAGTTCTCATCGCTGGAGCAGAGCCGCCAGACCTACGCCAAGCTGGACCAGTTGGTCACGCTCCAGTCCACGCTGCAATCCGTGGGCCTGATCGGCAAGACGGTGGACGCCCAGTCGCCCACGGGCAGCATCACCGGGACCGTGACGGCGCTCAGCCTGGCATCGGGCACGCCGACGCTCAGCATCCGGACATCCAGCGGCTCTGTCGTCAATGACGTGAGCCTCGGTTCGGTATCGGCCATACGCTGAAGGAGCGCGTCATGCTGGATAGCATCTGGTTGAGTCTTTCAGGCATGAACGGATTCTCCAAGGGACTGAAGACCATCAGCAACAACGTGGCGAACATGAACACGCCCGGCTTCAAGAAATCGCAGGTCCTGTTTGAAGAGCAGTTCAACGCCTACGCGCCTTACAGCAAGGGCTGGAGCGGCCCCGGCGCGGGCGGCGGCGCCGGCGTGGACACGTATGCGACGCGCACGGATTTCAGCCCCGGCGAAGCCCGGCAGACCGGCAGCGGCCTGGACATGGCGCTGGACGGCGCCGGCTACTTCATGTTGCGCATGCCCGATGGCGAAGTGCGCTACACGCGCGCGGCCCAGTTCGACTTTGGCGATGATGGCGTGCTGCGAAACAAGAGCGATCGCGCGACGGTCCTGGGCACGGGGCGCAACGGTGAGGGCCCGTTGGGCGAGATCTCCACGGCGGGGCTGACCACGTCCCCGGCAAATTCCACGTCGCGCATCCGCTTCAATGGCTACCTGTCGTCGACCGGTACGGACCATCAGCTCAACGCCGTCAAGGTCTACGACCGCAGCGGCGCGGAGCATCTGCTGAAGGTGTCTTTCGTCAACACAGGCGCGACCAGGCCGGGCACCTGGAAAGTGACGATCGAAGACGGGCCGAACAAGCTGGGGGAGGGCACGCTGGCCTTCAAGGACGGCCGGATCGATCCGGCCGCGTCCCGGATCTCCATCATCTACAGCTTGCCCGCGCTGGAGGCGCAGCCGATCGAGCTGGATTTCAGCGAGGGCGTGACGGCGTTCGCGTCCGGCACCACGTCCACGCTGACAGTCTCGAACCAGGATGGCTACGCGGCAGGCACGGCGACCGGCATCACCTTTGATGGTTCCGGTGTGTTGTCCGTCAGCTATTCAAATGGCCAATCCCGGCAGGGCAGCCGCATCGCGCTCGCGCGTTTCGGTTCGGATGACGCCCTGTCTCCGATGGGCGCCAGCCAGTTCGTGCTCAGGGACGAGGCCGCGCGCATGCTGGGCAACCCGCGCCTGCCCGGATTCGGACGCCTGCTGACGGGGCGCGTCGAAGGTTCCAACGTGGACCTGTCGCAGGAGTTCAGCGATCTGGTCGTGATGCAGCGCGGCTATCAGGCTTCGTCGCAGGCCGTGTCCACGGCCAATGATCTGATCCAGTCCCTGTTCGATCTGAAGGGGCGGCGCTGATGACGGCCTGGAGCATCGGATGGTGGACCGGCCAGGAGAGCGGGCGCGTGGCCGACACGTTGCGGGAGTCGTTGCGGGACTGGTGCGAGCAATGGGGGGCCGAGTTCGCGGCCCTGCGCGTCGAACCAGAGGCCTTCGACAGACCTCCCTCGACGGATCCCGTCTGGCTGGCGCTCTCAGATGGCGCCGACCAGGGCGGCGTATGGATGGCGCATTCCGATGTCGCGACCCGCGCGCTGGGAGCGGCTTTGTGCGGCGACGCCGAGGGCGATGTCGTCGCGCGTTCCGGCGGGGCGATGCTGGCCGGCGCTGGCCGGCGCGCGGCATTGGCGCTGGCCGAGGCGTTGCGCCAGGCGCAGGCGTGGCATGCCATCGACAGCGCGCCTGGCGCGTTGCCCGAGGGCGTTGCGCGAGGCGGCTTGATGATGTCCGTGCGATTGGGCCAGGCCAGGTTGCCGCTGGCGCTGAGCGCCGGGGCGGCGCAACGGCTGGCCGGGCGTGTTCGGGGAAAGGGCGCGCCGCTGGCGCCGTTGCAGCAGGCCATCGGCCAGCGTGCCGTCAGGCTGAACGTGACGCTGCGGCCTGTGCGGCTGGAGATCGGCGGCCTGTGTTCGCTGTCCATCGGCGATGTGGTTGCCCTGGACCATGGATTGGAGGAGCCCGCGATGCTGCGGGCGCAGGACGCCACGGCGGTCGCCGAGGTGCATTTGGCAAAAATCGGGCCCCACAAGGCCATCCGACTGGACCGCGCGGCGCCATGAGCGCCGTCTGGTCCGATTATTAGAAGAAGTGCCTAGGAGTACGGACTTGACTCATCCCCATACGGACATTGCCGGCGCAATGGCCCAAGCGGTCGATTTTCCCGAAGGCGCGGACGCCCAGGCGGAGCAAACCGCGCTGGCGATCCGCAATCTAAACCCCATTCATAGCGTGAAGGCGACGCTGTCGGTGCGCGTCGGCGAGGTCGAACTGACCGTTGGCGACCTGATCAATGCCAAGAGCGCGCAGGTCTTCGCGCTGGACCGGCGGGTCGACCAGCCGGTGGACCTGTTGCTGGAGGGCAGCGTGGTCGCGCGCGGAGAGCTGGTCGCGGTGGGCGATCATTTCGGCATCCGCGTGACCGAATTGCCGCTGGACTTGCGTTCGCTCGCATGAATGCCGATACGCCCCTGGCCTGGGGGCAGGATCGGGCCGTGAGCACCGCGTTGCAGTCTTGGTCTTGGGCGCTGGCCGTGGTGCTGGCCCTGCTCGCCTGCGCCGCGGTTTTCTGGTGGCGCAGGCGCGCGGGGTCGCAAGGCGGCCGCCGGCGGGTGGATGCGCCGGTGAGACGACTGGGCGGGGCACGGCTCAGCCCGCGCGTGGCGCTTGAAGTCGTCGAGTTTGGCGGCCAGCGCATCCTGCTGTCTGTCAGCGAGTCCGGCGCCCGCGAGATCGCGCGCGCGCCGGCCGATGCGGGCGCGCCGGGGAGCGGGCGATGAAGCGCGTCTCCCTTGGCCGGATCGTGGCGACGCTGGGTCTGCTCGTCTGGTTGGCGCCGTGGCAGGCGATGGCGGCGGGCGCTGCCGGCGCCTCGTCGGGCATGGGTGATCTGGCGGGCGTCGACGCGCCCGCGACCGCCAGCGCGTTGCGCATCGCCATCGGCCTGACCGCGCTCAGCCTGTTGCCGGCGCTGCTGGTATGCACGACGGCGTTCCTGCGCATCATCATCGTGCTGTCCATGTTGAGGCATGGCTTCGGCATGCAGGAAACGCCGCCCAACGCCGCGCTGCTGGGCCTGGCCCTGTTCCTGACGCTGTTCGTGATGTCGCCGGTCATGAATGAACTGAATCGGGATGCGCTGCAGCCGTTCATGCAAGGCAGCATCTCCGTCGAAGAGGCCTACGAGCGCGGCGCCCGGCCCTTGCGGGCGTTCATGGCCAGGCATACGCGCGAGGAAGACCTGGCGTTGATGCTGGAACTGTCGGGCGCGCCCAAACCGGCCACGCTCGATGAGGTCGGCAACGTCCAGCTGATCCCCGCGTTCATGCTGTCGGAGCTGCGCGTCGCGTTCCAGATCGGCTTCGTCATTTTCCTGCCGTTCCTGCTGATCGACCTGATCGTGTCGAGCGTGCTGATGGGCCTGGGCATGATGATGATGCCGCCTGTCACGGTCTCGCTGCCGATCAAGATCCTCTTGTTCGTGCTGATAGACGGCTGGGGACTGGTCCTGCGCTCCACCATCGGTTCCTTCCATTGAGTCCGGCCATGATGATCGCAGCTGTGCAAGAGCCAGAATGGCCCGTGCTTCCCGAAGAGGACATGCTCTGGCTCGCCTACCGGAAACAACCGACACAGGCGTTGCGGGACCGCCTGGTGTCGCGTTATCTGCCTTATGCGCGCGCGATCGCGGCGCGCATGTATTCCCGGCGTGGCGGCCAGGATTTCGAATTCGACGACTATATGCAGTATGCCTCGCTCGGCCTGATGGAATGCGTCGACCGCTATCAACCAGGCCTGGGCGCATCGTTCAAGACCTATGCCACCACCCGCATGACGGGTTCCATTCTCAATGGCCTGGAGAAGCTTACCGAGCGCCAGCAGCAGCTGTCTATCCAGCGGCGCATGACCGCCACCGGCGAGCGCGTCGCCTCGCTGGCCGAGGATGATGCGCCGGATGGCGCCGAGGAGTCGACCGAGGCGCTGTTCCGAAGGCTGGCGGCCGCCGGCGTGGGCGTGGCGCTGGGCGTGCTGCTGGAAGGGTCCGGCCTGATCGAATGGGAGAGCACCGAGGCCACGCGCGGCCTGGGCGCCTATGAGCAGGTGGAGCTCAGGCAGTTGCGCGACCGCGTGCTGGCGCTGGTCGCCGCGTTGCCCGAGCGGGAGCGCCACATCGTGCGTTCGCACTATATGCAGGACGTGCCGTTCCAGGACATCGCGGCGGAGATGGGCCTGACCAAGGGCCGCATTTCCCAACTGCACAAGCGCGCCCTGGACATGCTGAGACAGGAACTCGGCAAGCTCAGGCAGTCCGCCGCCGATTTCTGAAGCCGTGATTGGCGCTACGCTCTTCCAAGAATGATTTCCGCAGCAAAGGAGCCCTGAACATGTCGACTTCTTCCGAACGCCTGGATCGCTATGACGCCTATTTGCGCCAGGACCCCGGCAACGCGCTGCTCGCGATGCAGGCGTTCGAGCTGGCGCTGGATCTGGGCTATCTGGAGCGGGCCCAGGCCTATCTGGACCAGGCCAGGGCCGTGGAGGGAGACGCGGCCTACTTGTCGCACCGACAGGCGGCCCTGCTGGCGGCCCAAGGCCGTTGGCCCGAGGCGCTGGCGGCTCAGCGGTCGTTGTGCCAGCGTTTTCCGGATGACGCGGATTTGCAGGCGACCCTGGCCACGCTGTTGCATTGCTCCGGGGAACACAACGCCGCCGAGACGATCTGGTCCGAATTGCAGGCTGGCGGCCGTCTGCCGCCACACGCCTGGGCCTATCGGTTGCGCACCCTGCATTTCCAGCGACGATTGACCGAGGCATTGGCGTGGGCCGGCGCGCTGCCGCTGGAAAGCCAGCCCGAAGCCGCCGGCGTGCTGAGCCTGATGGCCGTGGACGCGGGCGACTTCGCGGCCGCGCGGCACTGGGTGACGGTTGCGCTGGCGGGCGCGTCAGACAGTGTGGAGGCCTTGACGGCGCGCGGCGCGCTGGCGCTGGCAGCCAAGGATCCGGTGAGCGCGCTGACCGATTTCAATGCCGTGCTGCAGCGCCGGCCGGCCGAAGGGCGCGTGTGGTCGTCGGCGGGTATCGCCCAGCTCCTGCTGCGACAGCCGCAGGCAGCCGTCGATGCCTTTCAGCGCGCCACGGCGCTCATGCCCGCGCATATCGGCAGTTGGCACGGATTGGGCTGGGCGCAGTTGTTGAGGGGCGACCTGGCCGCTGCGTCGACCGCGTTCGAGCACGCGCTGGCGCTGGACCGCAACTTTGGCGAAAGCCATGGCGGCGTCGCCATCACGCATGCGCTGGCGGGCCGGGCGGAACAAGCCGATCACCACATCGAACTGGCGCTGCGGCTGGACCCGTCCTCGCTGTCGGTCCGTTATGCGCAGGCCGCGCGCAGCGGCGCGTTGCAGCGTCCCGAAGCGTTCCAGCGTCTGGCCGAGCGCGCGCTGCGCGGCGCGCAAGCCCCGGACGGCCGTTCGCTGCTGGACTGGATGTCGAACTAGACGCGCCGCGCGCCGGGCTCAGCCCGGCTGGGCTTCCCGTGGCATCGCCAGCAGCAGGCGGGCCGCTTTCTGGCTGGCGGCCAGCAGATCCGGTTGCGCCTGCATCCGTTGCTGGACGATGTCCACCAGCTGATGAAACTTCGGATCGTTGATCAGGCCCGCGCCCAGTTCGGACAGCAGGGCCGCCTCCAGGAAATAGCGAAACGCCTTGCGTTCGCGCTCGGGGTCGTCGCTCTCCAGCGCCGATACCCGCGTCAGCAACGCCGTGAAGACCGGCGGCTCCGCCGTCCTGGTGGGTTTGCCCGCGTTGGATGTCCTGCCGGCCAGTCCCGTCTTGCCTGTTCTGCCGCCCGCGAGCGTGCGCTGCTGGATGAGCTGGGCCAGGCGCCCAATGCCGTCGATCATGAGGGGTCTACAGGTTCTGCTTGTAGGACGCCAGCACGAATTGGGCGGCGGCTTCGTTCTGCGGGACGGCGGAATCGGTTGAGGCGTCGCCGCGCTGCGTCCGGATGTGCGCGGCCAGCATGCCCATGTCCTGGTTCAAGGGTGCGTTTTCGTCATTGCGCGACATGCCTTGTTCGATGAGGAACAGCGCATCGTCGAAGCAGTCCATGGCCAGCGCGGCGAAGGCGCGCTTGAAGCACACCAGGTAGTGCGATTCCCCCAGCGTTTCGAGCGGAGCCCAGGTCTGGAACGCGGTTTGCGGCCGCGCGCTGGTGAATTGCAGCAGGCCCAGCTGGAATCTGGCGGTACTCAAATCCGGATCGAGAGCCAGGGCGCGAATGAACGCCGCCTCCGCGGCGTCGACCTCGCCCGCATGCATGAGCTGGGCGGCCAGCAAGGCATGCGGCGTGCCGGACCCGGGATGATCGGTACAGGCTTGTTGCAGGATGCGCAGCGCAGCCTCGCTGTCGCCGTCTTCCAGCGCCTGGACATAGTGATCGAGATAAAGCGGGCGGTCTGTGGATGTACTCATGGCGAAAGGGCGATGGAGCCAGGCAGCTGATGGCGGTCGGCGCGGACAGCGGCGTGTCGCCAACCTGTGTTCCCACTGCCGGGAGACGAAGCGCGGAGCTGAGTGTGGCGGGTCTTGCGCGCTTCTATCGGCGGGCCGCGGCGGTCGCCGGCTTCAGCCACGTGCGGATCACGTCCCAAGGGTACCACCGTGTTTCTTGGCGAGTCTGTCCGATAAAGCGGGCGCGTCATCGCGTTCAAACAGCGGACTTCGCGGCGGCGCCTGCGGCAGGTTGCGGCGCGGCGGCGAAAGTCAGGCTCATGGGTGCTCCGGAATCGAGTACGGCTCGGCCATCGGCTCGCCGTGAGGATTGGACCCGCCAAGTGCGGACCTGTTCGAACTTGTCCTAATGGGGAAGGTTCGGTTTAGGGCCGCCATCCCCGGCATCTGAATCCGTTGCCAGTTTGACTCGCGGCAAGCGACGGCCGCTAAACCGTCGGGACCCCGAAGGGAAAAGTTGAGCACGGATAGTACGCCCTCGATATCTCGGGGCGCTGCGCAAAAACACTCTGAGGGTTGCCTGAACATGGTCGCGATCGTAAGTGGAAACACGCTGGGGCTTAATCTGAGTTCGCTGGCGACGCTGGGCGATAAGGGAACGTTCGGCAATGCCGCTTTAGGGCGTAGTTCTGAGCAGATCTACGTCAACGTGACGACGGGAAACTTGGTTTTTCGCACCGTGGACGATCAGCTGGCTGGCCATGGGGCGATGTACGGGACCGTGCGTACGCATAACAGCCAAGGAAAAGGTGGACATGAGGACGCGTGGGCGATTGGCGCGGCTCTCAAGAAGGTCCAGCTTATCGGACAGTATGGCAAGGCGGGAAGCTATTTCAAGCGGGTGGACGAGGACGGGTCGGAGCAGACTTTCGCCTACAACTCATACACGGGAAGCTATACCTCGAATGAAGGAGCGGGTGCCCACGACACCATGGTCTGGGACCAGGAAGCGGGTCACTATGTTTGGAAGGAAGGAAGCTCAGGCCTGATTGAGCGCTACGAGGTCGGCGGTGCCGGGCGTTTGCTCAAGAGCACGGATGCTAGCGGCAATTCTCGCGTCTATGCGTACGGGGCCAATGGCAAGCTGGCGAGCGTGACGGACTCGAGCGGGGGCGTTACGTTCTACGACTATGCCGGAAAGAATCTGACGCAGATTCGCACAGCCACGATGGATGGCGGGGTGCAGGTAGTGCAAACCCGTGTGCGCTACGGCTACGACAGTCTGGGGCGACTTTCCACAGTCTCGGTCGATCTGACTCCAGAAGACAACTCCATTGCCGATGGCAAGGTGTTTCAGACGTTCTATACCTATGACGGCGACAGCGACAGGATTGCATCCGTGTCCCAGACTGACGGCACGCAGATGTCGTTCAAGTACGTGCAGGATGCCAGCAAGCGTATTTCAGAAGTGACGGATGCGCTTGGCCGGGTGACCAGCTACAACTACATCAACAATCAACAGGTAAATGTTATCGATCATTTGGGGGCGGTCACCAGCTACAACTTTGACGCGCGGGGAAACCTATCGGCTGTGACCACGCCGGCGGCGAACGGTGTCCGGCAAACGACCTCCTATGTCACTTCCGTCTATGGAAACGTGACGCAGATTACATATCCAGGCGATTACGTCGTCGATATGGCCTACGACGCCCGAGGCAATCAGATCAAGTGGTCGGACTCGCTTGGCAATCTCGTGACGCGCAGTTATGACAGCGAAAACCGATTGCTGACGGAAACCGCATACTCGGTCCCAGCGTCGAATGGCAAGGCTGCGAGCGGTGAGCTTGTCACGAGAAACGTCTACGACGCGGCAGGAAGGCTACGATTCCAGATCAATCCCGTGGGCAACGTGACGGAGCATCGCTACAACGGCTACGGTGAGCGGACCTCCACACTGACGTATGCGGGAGACGTCTACCCCATTCGGGCATTGGCTTTGAACGAGGCGCCGACGGAGGCATCGATGCAAGCCTGGGCCTCTGCTGCGGACATGAGCCGGGTATCGCGAGTGGATGCGGTTTATGACTATCGCGGCATGCTGCAACAGACGACGGCATATCGCTCAGTCAACGCAAGCGGCGATGGCGTGCTGGATGGCGAACAGGCAGTAACGCGCTATGTCTACGACAGGTCGGGCCGGTTGATTTCAACCGTCACTCCCACGGGAGGCGCCACCAGCTATGTCTATGACGGCATGGGCCGTGTGATATCCGTGCAGAATGCACTGGGTCAGACGACATTGACGCAGTATGACGATGTTGGAAACCGGATGACGTTGACGCAGGCAAACGGTCTGCGCACTGTGTCGGTCTACGACAAGGCCGGGCAGAAGATCAGCCAATATGAGCAAAGTCCGGAGGGCCAGAATCTTGGCGAAACGCGATATGTCTATGACGTGCTGGGCAGGCTGCGTATCACCACGGACCCGGCGGGGAGACAGGCATTCATTGTCTACGACGAAGCGGGCCGCAAGACCGGAGACGTGGATGTAAACGGAATCTTGACCGAATATCAGTACAACTCGCAAGGCAGGCTCTGGCGGACGAACACCTATTCCGCCAAGGTGGATATTTCCAATCTGGTAGACGCCCAGGGAAAGCCGAAGATCGTGCAAATGGGCAGGCTCATACCGACAGGGGAAAAGTCGTCAGTCTGGAATTTCTATGATGCCGCGGGAAGGTTGGCAAAGACCAGGGATGCGGCCAATGCCGTTACGGAGTATCGCTACGACAATCTGGGCCGGTTGGTAGAGGAGATCGGGTACGCGCAGCGTTGGACAAACTCTCCCGTGCCGTGGCCCGAGCGCGCGCAGGACCTGATAGTAAAAGCTTCCAGTGCCGATCGTCATAGTTATACCTTCTATACGGATGACGGCAAGGTGCGCGGAACGCTGGACGCGGAAGGTCTCTTCACGGAACGTGTCTATGACAGTGCTGGCCGTGAAGTACAGCGGATCACCTATGGGACGCGGGTAGAGAATCAAGGGGCGAATCCTTCGTTCGCCTCGGCCAAGCCTGCCTCGTCATATCAAGACATCGTCGAATACAAGTTCTACAACGGCCTGGGCCGCCTGACCGGCACGCTGGACGGCGAAGGCTATCTGACCGAATTCGTCTACGACGCGAGCGGCAACCTGACGACCAAGGTGCGCTATGCCACGTCGCTGACCGGCGCCAATACCGGCTCGACCATGCCGGTGAAGTACTCGCCCGACATTGCCAAGATGCGGCCAGCGACCAGCGCGCAGGACCAGGTCTGGACCTACACCTATACGCGGCTGGACAAGGTCTCGTCGGAACGGAATGCCGAAGGCGCGCTCACGCTGTACGTCTATGACGAGATGGGCCGCATGACGTCGATGGTCCGGGCCGCCGGAACCTCGACCTCGCGCGGCGTGCTGTCGCGCTACGACCTGCAAGGCCGCTTGATCGGCGAGCTGTCCGGAGAGGGCGCGGCCAGGATAGACGGCAACCAGACGCAGGCACAGATCGATGATATCTGGCGGACCTATGGCACCTCGTACACCTATGACGCGGTGGGACGGCGCACCTCGATGGTGGACGGCGCGGGGCAGCGCACGCTGTACTACTTCGACGCCAACGGCCGGGTCACGCACACCATCAACGCCCTGGGCTATGTGCAGGAGAACGTATACGACAACCTGGGCCAGCTGGTCGAGACGGTGCGCTATGGCGCGCCCATCAATACGCAGGGCCTGAACGGCGGCCCGGTCAATGATGCGCTCAAGCTCGCGCTGGCCGCCGCCAGCAATGCCAATGTGGACATTCGCGCGACCTATACGTACACCATCGATGGTCGCGTGCAGAGTGAAACCGACGGCGCGGGCGGCCTGATACAGCGCAGCTATGACGCTTTCGGCAACGAGATCCAGCGCATCACCCGGATTGATGGCTCGAAGAACCGCACCGACACGCGGGAGTATGACCGGACGGGGCGGCTGACCTTGCTGAAGGAGGACGTGGGCGGGTACGGCCGCAAGACCACCAGTATCTATGACGTATTCGGCCGACTGATCGCATCGCGCGACGGAACCGGAAACACGACCAATTTCGAGTACGACAGACGTGGCCGGCAAGTACTGACCTACGACTCGGTGATCAACAAGAAGACCGCCTACGACGCCTTCGACAATGTGCTCTGGCGCATCGACGAATTGGGCCGCCGTACCACCTACGCCTACGATGCGCAGAACCGCAGCGTGACCATGACGACGCCGGACGGCGTCTCGGTGACGACCATCCACAACGCCTTTGGGCAGACGGTGGAGTTGCGCGACGGCAACGGCAACGTGACGCGTCATGCGTACAACGCGGACGGCAGCCTGGTGCGGACCGAAGACGGCGGCATGACGGTCGCCAACCGTTACGACAATCTGCAGCGTCTGATCGAGACCGTGGACGCGCGTGGGGTCAAGACCAGCTATACCTATGATGCCCTGGGTCGGCGCCTGAGCCGCCTGGTGGATCCCGACGGGCAGAAGTTGCTGACGGAGTACCGCTACGACGCGTTCGGCCGCCAGTATCAGACCATCGAGCCGGGCGGACGCCAGACCCTGGTGACGTTCGACAAGGCCGGCCGTGTGCTGTCCACGACAGAGGATGCGACCGGCCTGAAGCTGGTGACCCGATATACCTACAACGAGTCTGGTCAGCAACTGACGGTTACCGCGCCCAACGGCGTGGTAACCCGGTATGGCTACGACAACCTCGGTCGGCGTGATACCGAGACGCTGGATCCGGCGGGATTGGCGTTGGTCACGCGCTATGTGTATGACCTGAATGACAGGCCCCTGGCCAAGGTGGCGCCGGACGGCACGCGCACCTATCAGACCTACGACGACAGAGGCCGGCCGACGATGACGGTCAACGGGGCGGGCTATGTGGTCCAGACCCGCTATGACGCCGCCGGCCAGGTGATCGGGACGGTGGCCTACGTCACGCCCGTGGATCTGAAGGGGGCGCTCACCGTCAGCGACTTCGAGCTGCGCGGCCTGCTCAAGCCAAATCCCGCCGACGTCTCGGAATACCGCTATTACACCGCCGGCGGTCGCCTGGCGATGACGGTCAGCGGCACGGGCGACGTGGTCAGCTATGCCTATGACGGCAACGGCAACGTGACCGAGCGCATCGCCTACGCCACCCGCCTGCCCGCCGCCAGCATAGGCGCCGCGCAGATGCCGGCCCCGCCGCAGCTCAACCCCGTCTACGACCAGCGCCAGCGCACGGTCTATGACGCGCTGGACCGCGCGGTCTTCCAGGTGGATGCCCTGGGCGGCGTGGTGCGCCAGCGCTACGACGGCAACGGCAACGTGATCGAGCGCGTGGCCTACGCGGCCCGCATTCCGGCCGGCACGGCGATGACGGAGGCGGCGATCACCGCCGCGCTGGCGCCGCTGGCCGATCCCGCGCGCGACCAGCTCGCCGTCAACGTCCATGACGCCGCGGGCCGGCTCATTTATGTCATGGACGGCACCGGCGCCGTCACCAGGAACACCTATGACGCGTCCGGCAACCTGCTGACACAGATCCGCTACGCCACGCGCCTGGCGCCGGGCAGCAATCCGGCCAGCGTGCCGGCGGCGGCGGGTGACATCACGGTCTCGCGCGTGTACGACAGCGCCAATCGTCTGGTCGCCGCCGTGGACGGCAACGGCAACATCACGCGTTATGTGCTGGATGCGGCGGGAAGGATCATCCTGCAGGTCAATCCCGACGGCGCGGTGAGCGAGAGCCGCTATGACGCCGCCGGCCGCCTGACGGCGCCCATCGGTTACGCCACGCGGGTGGCGACGGCGGGGCTGGGATCGCCGGCCAGCGAGGCGCAGGTGCGGGCGCTGCTGTCGCCGCAGCCGTCGGACCGGGCCGAGTACCGTTACTACGGCGCCGACTCGCGGCTGGCGATGACGGTGGACGCGCTGGGTTCGGTGGTGACCTACAAGTACGACGCCGCCGGCAATCTGAGCGAACGCATCGCCTATGCCAACCGCCTGCCGGCCGCCAGCGTGGGCGCGGCCAAGATGCCGGCCGCGCCGGTGGTGGATATCGCCTACGACCAGCGCCAGCGCGCGGTCTACGACGCGTTTGGACATGCCATCCTGCAGGTGGATGGCACCGGCGCCGTGGTGCGCCAGCGCTACGACGCCAATGGCAAGGTAGTGGAACGGATCGCCTACGCCACGCGCGTGCCGGCCAACGTGGCGCTGACGGCGGCGGCCATCGACGCGGCGCTGGCGGGCGTGGCCGACGCCGCGCGCGATCAGCGCAGCCTGAATGCCTACGACGGCATCGGCCGCCTGACTCACGTCATGAACGGCCTGGGCGCGGTGACCGAGAACATCTATGACGCCGCCGGCAACCTGCTGCGGCAGATCCAGTACGCCACGCCCGTGGCGGCTGGCGGCGATCCGCGCTCGGTGCAGGGCAGCCTGAAGGACCGCGCCACCGACTGGGTCTACGACGGCGCGCATCGCCAGATCGCCAGCGTGGATCCCACGGGCGCGGTCACGCGCAAGGTGCTGGACGCCAATGGCAACGCCGTGCAGGTGATCCGCTACGCGACCCGGCTGGGCGCCACGGTGCCGCGCGAGGGCGGCGCCATCCTGGCGGCCCTGGTGTCCAATGCCCAGGACCGGGTCACCACCACCGCCTTCGACGCGGCCAACCGGGCCGTGCTGGTGGTCGATGCCCTGATGGGCGTGGTGCGCAATACCTATGACGCCGTCGGCAATCTGCTGGAAACCTACCAGTACGCCAGGCCGATGCCGGGCGACGCGCTGGCCGGCGCCGCGCCGGGCCAGTTGAGCCTGGCGGCGCTGACGGCGCGCCTGCCGGGTGTCGACGCGCAGGACCGCAGCAGCCGCAGCGTCTATGGCGCGGCGGGCCTGCCCGTATACAAGATCGACGCGGCGGGTTTTGTCACGCAGCTGAGCTACGACACGCGCGGGAACGTGGTGAGCAGCCGCCGCTACGCCAACGGCGTGCTGCTGGGCGGCACGCCGTCCGCCGCCGACGTGGCTGCCGCCTTGTCCGCCGACAACGCGCGCGACCGGGTCGACAGCTATGTGTTCGACGCGGCCGGCCGTCTCCTGGGCGTCACCGATACGCTGGGCAAGTCCGAGTCCTATGCGTATGACGGGGTGGGCAACAAGACCCGCTTTGTCAACAAGGCGGGCGAAGCCTGGTCCTATGAGTACGACGCCGCCGGCCGCCTGCTGGTCGAGCGCACGCCGCAGATCGGTTCGCTGGAGACGGGCTGGACCGCCGACGGCAACATGACTGTCGGCGCCAATCGCTCCGTCTCGCTGGTGACTCGCAACGTCTATGACGCCCTGGGCAATCTGTTGTCGCGCACCGAGGCGGACGGCCAGCCCGAGGCCCGCACCACGCGCTATGTCTACGACGCGGCGGGCCGCCAGGTGCGGACCATCTTCCCGCCGGTCAGCCTGTACGACGCGGCCGCCGACAACCTGCTGGTCAACGGCGCCAGCGGCGTCGCCGCGCGCAAGGAGACCGCGCCCATCTCGCTGACGTCGGACGTGCTGTTCGACACGTTCGGCAATGCGGTGGCGGGCCGGGACGTGGCGGGATCGATCAGTTACAAGGTCTATGACAAGACCGGGGCGCTGAAGTACGAGGTCGATGCCGAAGGCTATGTCACCGAGTACGATCGCAACGCCATGGGCGACGTCACGCTGCGCCTGCGCTACGCGGTCAAGACGGGCTTGACGGCCAATGGCTACAAGGGCATCTCGGCGGAAGCCGTGGCCGCCGCCGTCAACGCGGCCGGCCTGGATCATGGCGGCGATCGCGGCGAAGTGACCGCCTACGACAAGCTGGGCCGCGCCGTGGAGGTGAGCCAGTCGCAGATCTACGCCTACGATTCGTCGGCGGCGGCCGGGGCGCAGTACTTCACCAGCAACAAGCTGGTGCGCACCGAATATGATGCCTTCGGTCAGGCGGTGGCGATTCGCGAACTGGTCAATCCCGTCTCGCAGGTCTGGGCGAACACGACCCAGCACTACGATCGCGTCGGCAACATGGTCGCGCGGGTCGATGCCCTGGGTTATGTCACGGTCTCGTCCTATGACGGGATGGGCAACAAGACCTCCGTGCGCGATTACGCCACGGCCACCACTGTCTGGAACGCGCAGGGCTACGCGCTGCCGGTGGCGAACGCCAACGACCGCCTAGTGACCTATGCCTTCGACGCCCTGGGCAGGAAGCTGTCCGAGACCCGGGTCAACGTGGAGTACAGCAACCAGTCCAACGGCACCTCGCAGCGCGGCGACCTGAAGACGACCTATGGCTACGACGTGCTGGGCAACCAGACGCGCGTGACGGACGCCAAGGGCGGCACGTCCTACACCTATTACGACGCCCTGGGCCGGGTGAAGGCGGTGACCGAGGCGGCGCGCCTGAACGCGTCCGGCGCTTCGTACGCGCCGTTGACCGTGTTCTACCGCGACGCGGTCGGCAACATCATCCGCACCATCCAGTACGCCAACGGCACGCCGCAAGCGTCCGAGGCGGGTTACACCGAAACCTCCAGCGGCGACAACCGCTACACCTTTGCCGCCTACGACAGCCGCGGCAACAAGATCCAGACCATAGACGCCAACGGCGCGCGCACCAACTATTCCTACAAC
The DNA here is from genome assembly GCF_043119405.1 of Achromobacter sp. 413638. NCBI lineage: Bacteria > Pseudomonadati > Pseudomonadota > Betaproteobacteria > Burkholderiales > Alcaligenaceae > Achromobacter > Achromobacter sp. 413638. The sequence continues at coordinate 9,277 of NZ_JBICCO010000001.1, read as the reverse complement.
GCCGCCGGCCAGTTGGCCAAGCAATGGCGCGGCGTCACGGGCAACGACGGCAGCGTCAAGACCTGGTTCCAGGCCTTCCAGTACGACAAGCTGGGGCATCAGACGCGGGTGATCGATCCGGCATCCACGGCCGTGCTCAAGAGCGGGGTCCAGACCAGCTGGTCGTCGGCGACCAAGGAATTCAATTTCTGGCAGAAGTACGTCGTTTCCGGTACCAATACGATCAACCTCAACTGGTCTTCGCTGATCGATGCCAGCGCGGGCCTGGTGAGGGTCCAGGTGTACTACACCACCCTCAACACGCAGTACAGCGAGACGGTCGCCAATGAGGGCGGCGAGGCCGGAGAGGGCGGCGTTTCCACGGGCGGCACCACGATCACCTATGGCTCGCCCGGCGTGGCGACCAGCCGCACCATGGATTTCGGCGCGGCGTCGGCCGCATCGGGCGTGTCGATCAGCTGGAGCGAACGCAAGGTGGCCGTGGGCGGCATTGCCCAACTGAGCTACATCCGCGTGTGGCAGCAGGACGCGGCCGGCAACTGGGTCAGCAAGTGGGAAGGCAGCAACGCCCAGGCCAACGGTTCCGGCATTGTCGACGTGTCGCAGCAGGAAGCCGGCTGGTCGGATACCGTCACCGAGTACAACGCCTTTGGCGAGATGGTGCGCCGTGGCGTCAATGGCGGCCGCCAGGAGTATTTCCAGTACGACAACGCCGGCAATCTGGTGCGCACCAACGCCAAGGACGGCAAGGACCAGGTCACGCTCTACAACCTGCAGGGCAAGGCCACCGCCAGCATGACCAGCGCCGGCGCGGGCGGCGGCAATGTCGACCTCGCGGCCATCGGCTCCATCCAGCAGGCGTCGGCCATGGGCAACCTGCGGCGCGAGGACACGGTCTACAACCTGCTTGGCAACGCGCTCAAGACCATGGCGCCCGCGCGCACGGTGTACGAGGGCGGGGTCACGGTCAATCGCGACTACACCTACGCCACCATCGCCTCGTCCGCCACGCTCTATTACATTCCCAAACCCGGCGGCGGTGAGAATGGCGGCGAGGGCGGCGAAGGCGGCACGGATCCCAACGATCCCGGTACGCCCGCCTGGCGCGGCACCAATACCGTGCAGCTCGGCTGGACCAGCCTGGCAGGCCTGGGCGACGGCGACGTGCGCGTCGTCATGACTTACCAGAGCGCCGGCGGCACGCGCCGGACCCTCACGCAGAACTACCAGGCCGGCGCGGCGCAGACTGGCGTGACGTTCAGCTGGGACGGCGCCGCCATGAATACGACCGACGGGGGCGTCACCCGGGTGGTCGCCATGACGGTCTACAAGAAGGACACCAGCGGTACCTGGCAGACCGTCATCAACCAGCAGGGCACCTTCGGCAACACGGGCAACTTCATCGACATCGCCGCGCCGGTCGATCCGGGCGTCAAGGTCAGGCTGGAAATCCGCGTTCCCAACGGCGGCTGGAGCGAAGTGGGGCTGGTGAACTACGGCAATACCTTGCGCTATGACGCGGAAGGGCTGGCCGTGGGCAACTACGAGTACCGGGTCTCGCAGATCGCCCGCGATGGCATGACCAAGGTCACAGGGTCCGGCACGCTGGCACTGGCGGCGCCCAGCCTGTCCTCGATCAGCAGCGCCATCGGCTTCGGCGCCGTCGGCCACGACGTGTTCAGCTGGCCCTCGTTCGGCGCGGGCGTCGACGCGCAGTTCCGCTACCGCTCGCCGGGCGGCGCCTGGGTCCAGCTGCCGGTATCCGCGCGCAGCTCGGGTCATGATGGCGTGGACTGGATCGGCATGGGCGCCGGCCAGTTCGAGTATGAATTGTTGCTGATCGACCGCAGTTCCGGCGCCGCCTATGCGCATGCCACGGGCTTCATCAACAAGGAGGCCGCGGTGCCGCCGCGCTGGGTGCCGCCGGTCGGCATTCCGCCAATCGCGGAAGGACTGACGCTGGACACGGGCAGCACCGGCATTTCCTGGACCACGACTGATCGCAACAATCTGAACGGAACGGCCGTGCTCCGGTACCGGCTGCAAGGCACGCAGGCCTGGTCGACCGTGGGCTTGAACCAGAGCCCGACCGCCACGCCGTTCGGGCCCGTGGGCACGCCCGGCACCGGCGAGGGCGGCGAAGGCGGCGAGGGCGGTTCAACGTCCGTCATGACCTATTGGGTCCGCCTGGGCACGCTGCCCGCTGGCAACTACGAGTTCGACCTGCTGTTCACGCCCACCGGCGCGTCCGAACCCAGCAAGCACCGCATCGGCGTGATCTCGCAAGGCGCCACCACGCCGGGCTATTACTACACCCGCAGCTATACGGTGTCCGTGCCCTACCAGGTCTGGGTGCCGCCGACCGGCAACGGCGGTGAAGGCGGCGAGGGCGGCGAAGGCGGCACGCCCGGCTATTGGAAGACCGAGTATCGTCAGGAGACCCGCTACGAGCAGGTCTGGGTGAACGCCGTCACGCCGCGTCCCGGCATGTCGCACACCACCGCCACCTATGTGGCGGGCTACACCATCCCGGGCCGGCCAACCAGCTATTCCCTCAGCAGCACCACCGGCAGCAATCCGCGACCCATCAGCACCAACGTGTCCGGCATCCTGGGCGTGGTGGCGTCGTGGGGCACGTCCGGCCCGAACGGCGGCGCCGTCACCAGCCGCCCGTCGGTAGAGCGGACCTACGACCGCTGGGGCAATGTGCTGACGGTCTCCGATCCGCGCTCGCCCTATTGGATCACCCGCTATACCTATAACGCGGCCAACCAGATCACCTCGGAAATCCGACCCAGCGCCGATGGCGCGGCGGGCGCCGGACCCGCCACCTACCTGTACTACGACGCGCAGGGCAACAACGTCGCCACGCGCGACGGCAACGGCAACCTGACCGGCATGGAGTACGACGCCGGCGGCAAGCGCATCGTCGAGCGGCACGCCGACGGCGGCGTCTACCGTTACGGCTACAACGGCTTCGGCGACAAGATCAGCTGGACCGATGCGCTGGGCAACGTCACGTCCTACACCTATGACTGGATGGGCCGCCTGACGCTGACGTCGCACGCCGCGCTGACGCGCTACGGCATGCAGGACGCGTTGACGATGGTCGCCACCGGCCAGAAGACCGTCATCGAGAGCGTGCGCTACGACGAGCTGGGCAACAAGCTCAGCTCCACCAACGGCGCGGGCGACACGGTCTATTTCCGCTACGACCTGCGCGGCAACGTCACCGGCGTGCGCAAACCGGGCATGTCCACCGAGCTGCGCACCGCCTACGACGCGCGCGGCAATAAGACCTTCGAGGCCGACGCCAACGGCAACGCCTCGACCTGGGCCTACGACTACTTCGGCAAGCTGGTCGGCCACACCGACATCGGCGGCGCCAAGTACTACTACGCCTATGACAATGCCCGCCAACTGCTGCAGCAGACCAACACGCGCGGCCAGAACCTGAACTACACCTACGACGCCGCAGGCCAGGTCACACGCATCTACGATGCCGCGCTGGGCAAGATCACGGACTTCTCGTACGACCATGCCGGCAACAAGGTGCGCGAGCGCACCGAGCAGGGCGGCCGGGTCTACCAGAACAACATCATGGCCTACGACGCGCTGGGCCGCCTGCGCGAAGTATCGGACGGCTACCTGCGCCAGAACATCGACTACGACGCCAACGGCAACCGCAAGCGCGTCCAGACCCAGTACACCGACGCGTCCGACACCTGGCGCAACCGCGACTACTGGTATGGCTACGACGCCATGAACCGCCAGACCACGGTGGAGGCCGTCAACGCCAACCTGGACCTGAGCGCGGGCCAGGGCCACCGGCTGACCTACGACGCCAACGGCAACCGTCTGAGCGACACGTACTGGGACAAGGTCGTCTACGGGGACGGCAGCACGGCGGCCGGCTTCACCACCGAGACCTATACCTACGACATCCTGAACCGGCTGGTCACGCAGCGGCGCGACGGCAACCTGCTGGACTACCGCTACTACGACGGCGCCGACCGCGTGGTCTGGAGCGGCATCGACGGCTCGCTGGGCAAGGCGTTCTTCGATCGCTCGGGCCTGGCCAACGAGCAGCGCCGCAACATGTACGACGGCGCCGGCCGGCTGTACAACACGCGCTTCGTCAAGATGACGAACGCGGGTCTGTCGAGCAGCCACAACGTGACCTACAGCGGCTACGACCAGGCGGGCAACGTGACGCAGTACCGCATGGACATGTACGAGGGCACGGCGTACACGAATTACTACAACTACACGCACGCGCGCTACGAAGGCTACCGCGAGGCCACGCTGTCGGGCACCAGCACGGAGCTGGATCCGGGCCAGACCACGTACCAGTACGACGTCAACGGCAACCTGGTGGGGGTGGTCGACACCAAGGACGGCAGCAAGAACCAGACGCTGGTGAACGACGCCAGCGGCAAGATCCTGCAACGGGTGCAGGACGGCAAGACCACGCGTTCCCTGATCGTCAACGGCGAGCTGCTGGGCACGACTGGCCCGACGGTGGGCGCGGACGACTTCTCGCCGTCCTTCCGTCCCATCGACGGCGGCAACCCGCAGGCCAGCCCGGGCTCGTACCGGATCCAGCCGGGCGACACGCTACAGACCATCGCGCAGCAAGCCTATGGCGACAGCCGCCTGTGGTTCCTGGTGGCCGAGGCCAATGGTCTTGCCAGCGACCGCGACCTGCGGGTCGGGGCGACGGTGACGATCCCGAACCGGGTGTCGGGCAACCATAACGATTACAAGACCTTCAAGCCGTATGACCCGGGCAAGCTGATTGGGGATACGCAGCCGACGATGCCGGTGCCGGAGGCGGATGGCGGAGGGGGCTGCGGCGGGTTTGGCAGTTTGATCCTGGCGGTGGTTGCGGTGGTGGCGACGGTGTTTACGGCGGGGGCGTTGGCCGCGCCCGCAGGCGCCACGCTGGGCGGCATGATGAACTTGGGGGTGTCGGTACTGGCCGGCACGTCCACGCTATCCGGCATCGGCGCGGTCGGGATAGGGCTGGCGGCGGGTGCTGTCGGCAGCGCCGTGAGCCAGGGCGTGGGCATGGCGCTGGGCATGCAGTCCAAGTTCAGTTGGGGCAGCGTGGCGATGGGCGCGCTGGGCTCGGGCGTGATGGCCGGGGTGGGCGGCGCGTTCAACGGCGCGAGCTTCCTGAGCGGCAACCAGGCGCTGTCGGAGTCCATCAAGGCCGGCATCGCCAATGGCACGTACGCCGGCGCCAACGCCATGCAGATGGCGGTGCGGGCGACGGTCAGCTCGACGGTGACGCAGGGCATCGCGATGGCGACGGGGCTGCAGTCCAAGTTCAGCTGGACCAATGTGGCGGCTGCCGGCGTGGGCGCGGGAGTGGGCGCGGGAGTGGGCGGGTTCGTGGGAGGCAAGCTGTTCCCCACGGGGAATGAGTTCTCGACGAACCTGATGCGTGGCTTTGCGTCTAGCGCGGTGGGTGGGGTTGCGGCGACGGTGCTGACGGGGGGCAAACCGAACTATCTGCAGATTGCGGTGGATGCGTTTGGGAATGCGTTGGGGAATTCGGTGGTGGAGTCTTTGACGGTGAAGGACCGTATTCCGGCTGCTGGCGAAAGCAGTGGAGGGCAGGATCGGGACAGTCGTTTACGACAGCTGTTCCGTGAGCAGACTATGGGCGATGCGCAGTTCTTGGCGGCTCAGGAGGGCTCTGGACGTGCTGCCTATGGCGCGACACCGCGTGGTTTCAACGATATCGGGTTCTTGAAGGAAGCGGGGCGTGGCCCCAACGGCGAAATCTACTGGAATACGGGCGCGACGTCGTATCCGGTGCCGGATAGAGGGGATATCGTTGCGGTGCCGTTGCCTGCCTTGTCGGTGAAGCTGGCTGGCAGGGGGGCGGCGGCTTTAACGGGGAGTGATGGATGGGGTTCGAGTTATTTGGATCCGATGGGAAATGTCACGTGGGGAGGCACTTATGAGGAGAGTGAGCCGGTTCCGTCGATGCCGTACAAGGAGCAAATGAGACGGGCCTTTGGGTTCTTGGGGGAAGCCAGTCAGGGGCTGCTTAAAGGCGGAATTAACTCTGCTACTACGGCGGCAATGGACCTAGTCAAGTTATCCGCCCAGGCTGCGACGATACGAGGGTTAGCGATGTCCGGGGACACGTCGCCTTCCACTTGGTTTGATAGGGCACAAGATGCGACCTCGGGCTATTGGAATGGTCGACTGGTGCAGTACGACGGGCGACTTCAGGAGGTAACGGGACTGGCTGGCGAGGTAGTTGGCCCCGGCATGGTGGCGAAGCCTCTCAGCCTGGGAGCCAAAGCGACAGTAGGGGCCTTTGGTACATCGGCGAAGTTTGGGAGGGAGCTGGGGCCTGTAGCTGGTGAGATGCTGGGAGGAGTGCTACAGAAGCAAGGGCTGATGCCTGCAATACTGCCAAAGGAGTCGAGATTCATCGGAGGAGATATCGTCGCCAAAAACCCGGATGACTTTATATTGTTTTATCACGGAACATCGCCAGAGAAGGCTACCGCAATTCGATTGGAAGGTATTGATATTGGAAAATCGAAACTTTGGAACGACTTTGGTGAGGGGTTTTATATGACGACCTCACGCGAGGAGGCTCTTCACTCTGCGGCCATGGCGAATACGTCTCAGGATGTCGTTGTGTTTGCTGTTCCGAAATCTGAGTTGGCGCGGCTGGATAGTAAAGTTTTCAAAAATGCAGATGCTGAATGGGTTGATTTCGTTTCGATGAATAAGAATTTGAATTCTGCTCGTTATGTTCCGCCTGATGAATGGCGCTATACTTTTGACATGGTTACGGGTCCAATGTTTGGGTCGGTCAGAAAGGATGGTAGTTTGAGAACTCTGCCGGGTAGAGGGGATCAAACAAGCATTCACACGCAGAAGGCTGCAGATTTGTTTAATTTTTATATGCTTAAGGGTGATTTGCCGTGAATTTTTCTATGTCATTAGACGATGAAGATGCGATCTGGTTGTTTGAAAGAATAGTTCGCGAGCTGGGGAAACGGTTTGATCATGCGGAAGCGGAGGCTGTAGATCTCGTGAATCGCTATTGTCAAAAGTTCACTGATCCGGATTTTTGTAGGGCATATGATGTGCCCGTACAGACGATGGAGTTCTTTGCTCGAGAGGAATCCTTGGCTATGGCGGATAGGGTTCATTTTTATGTGGTATTGGGTAATGAGCCAAATGAAAGTGCGTTTGTCGAATGGGAAAAGAGGCTTGAACGGGAAAAGAAGAGGCTTTTGGAGTGAGCGATGGCTGTATTGATTGAAGGAATTTCAGTGGTGATTTTGTGCCAGTCCATCATCAAAAAAGTGTCAGGTGGAGTGGCAGAATTTATAAGTCTTATTCCTAATAGAACGCTATGTTCGGATGGGGAGCTGGCGTGCGTGAGTTTTATGACTCCCATTGATACCCGTAATTTCGTAGAGGCGCTCAATAGGGTCGGACTAAGATATAGGGGAAGTGATGGCGCTGCGATTGACATAGTGGTTGTTGATCAACAATCTGGCCCTGTAGTTTCTTGCGAGTGGGTGGATTTTGGTCACACTGATTGGAATAATGATCCCAGTCAAGTGGTCGCGGTTTGTTGTGCGCGGCGCACTAAAAATACGGGTATTGTTGCGCCAGAGGGTTGGAGTTATGGACGATCTTTAACCGCCAACAGTAAATATATTTCTGGTGATAAGATTCCATCGAATCTTGAGTTTGTAGCTCATGAAGATGGAGTTGATGTTTTTAGAGACACCGAAAGTGGGCAGAATTTTTATGTCAGGCGCTAAGGGCATCCTGTGATTTGTACTGCGATGTATTCACCTGACACCGGCTCCAAGCCGGTGTTTTTTTTAGGAGTTCCGACGAACACATAATGCATAGCCGGCTGTCTAGCCGTGACCTACAGCGGTTACGATCAGGCGGGCAATGTGACGCAGTACCGCATGGACATGTCGAGGGCACGGCGTACACGACACCTACAACTACACGCACGCGCGCTACGAGGGCTACCGCGAGGTCACGCTGTCGGGCACCAGCACGGAACTGGATTCGGGCCAGACCACGTACCAGTACGACGTCAACGGCAACCTGGTGGGCGTGGTCGACACCAAGGACGACAGCAAGAACCAGACGCTGGTGAACGACGCCAGCGGCAAGATCCTGCAACGGGTGCAGGACGGCAAGACCACGCGTTCCCTGATCGTCAACGGCGAGCTGCTGGGCACGACCGGCCCGACGGTGGGCGCGGACGACTTCTCGCCGTCCTTCCGTCCCATCGACGGCGGCAACCCGCAGGCCAGCCCGGGCTCGTACCGGATCCAGCCGGGCGACACGCTGCAGACCATCGCGCAGCAGGCCTATGGCGACAGCCGCCTGTGGTTCCTGGTGGCCGAGGCCAATGGTCTTGCCAGCGACCGCGACCTGCGGGTCGGGGCGACGGTGACGATCCCGAACCGGGTGTCGGGCAACCATAACGATTACAAGACCTTCAAGCCGTATGACCCGGGCAAGCTGATCGGGGATACGCAGCCGACGATGCCGGTGCCGGAGGCGGATGGCGGAGGGGGCTGCGGCGGGTTTGGCAGTTTGATCCTGGCGGTGGTTGCGGTGGTGGCGACGGTGTTTACGGCGGGGGCGTTGATGCCAGCTGCCGTAGGCGCATTCGGCACCGTGGGCGGCGGGATGGCTGCGTGGGGTGCAGGTGCGATCGCCGGCAGTGTGGTCAGCCAAGGCGCCGGCATGGCGCTTGGGATGCAGAAGAAATTCAACTGGGGGGCCGTTGCCCTGGCGGGCATTGGAGGGGCTGTTACTGGCGGGGTTACGGGCTACTTCAATCCTGGAGCCATCACGACGGCAGCCGGCATGGGAGCGACTGGCTCTGCGGCGACAGGCGGTCGTTCAGGGTGCGTCGCAATCGGGCTTCACCATGTCGGGGATGTTCGCGGCAGCTGGTCGCGCGATGATGAGTTCCACGATCACACAGGGAATAGCACTTGCGACGGGCCTGCAATCCAAATTCAGCTGGAGCGGCGTGGCGCTGGCAGGAGTTGGCGCTGGCGTGGGCTATTCAGTAGCCGAGAGCGTGTGACCTGCTCCCCGTAGTTAGTACGAAATCGATGTAGAGTCCGTTCACAAAGGAACGGCAATGAAGAAACGATTTACGGAAGAACAGATCATTGGGGTGCTGAAGGAGGCCGAGGCAGGGGCCAAGGTTGCCGAACTGTGCCACAAGCACGGGATCTCGGAGGTCACC